>CAXTEW010000128.1:4696-8311 GCA_964243175.1 uncultured Acidobacteriaceae bacterium | reverse complement strand
TAAATCAACCGCACCAAGCTTCTCCATCTCGGTTACGCCGACACCATCCTGTAAGTGCAAGCCATCGTGATCCTGCCAGCAGCAGCTGGGTATCATGCTCCAGGGAGTGGACGCGAGCAGGGGCAGCACCTGGTCGTGCTCGCCACGGATAACGAGATCGCAACCTGTCTTGCGCAGCGTGGCAGCAGGCGTCACCGAACCATGCGGCCCGATCAGGACGAATTTCGCGGGTCGCTGGCTGCCCGTGCGGAGCCCGGCGACCCACTCGCGTGGCACCCTCAGCTCAGGCGGCGGGCAGCGCCAGAAAAGATAGGACGGCGCGGTCGGCAGAACAACATAGTCGGCGACGAAGCCAGCCGCATCCAGTCTGTCGACAACCTCTGCCGGTGTCAGCACTTCCATCTGTGCATCGATCAGCATCACGGCGTGGCCAGCCTTGCGAAGCTCTCCGCGTGCATGCAGCAGTTCCAATGGCAGGTGAGGGTCTCGGCACCCGAAGTAAGTCGAGCCTTCAAAGGTCCAGCGTGGATTGACCAGGGCGTAGTTCATGCGCGAAAGCCTTTCCGGTGGCCAGCAAGTACAGGATCGCCGGCGCTGGCGAGCGCCGTGTTGTCCGGCGACGTCGCGAATTGCCCGGCGCTATCGACCACGCTGCTCGGCTCCGCCTGCAGGTTGGCGTGCCAGAAGCTGGCAATATCGCCGAAGATTTTGCCCAGATCACGAGAAGGTTTCCAGCCTGTATGCGCGGTCAGCTTGCCCGTGTCGCTGATGTAGATCTGCTGGTCACCGGGCCGTGCTTCTGCATAACTCGCGCGGACGCGCACACCGGTCTGCTGCTCGATCGCCGCAATTGCCTGGCGCACAGAAATGGCCTGCGTCGTGCCGCCGCCCACGTTATACACCTGGCCGGCCGTTGTGCTGCGCTGGGCTGCAACCCTCTCCATGGCTTCCACCAGGTCGTGCACATGCAGGACATCGCGCACCTGGCAGCCATCTCCATAGATCGTCACCGGCTCTCCCCGCAGGGCGCAGTAGAGAAAGTGAGCGACCCAGCCCTGGTCCTCGGTACCCAGCTGACGGGGCCCGGCGATGCAGCTCATACGAAACACAATGGTGGGCACATCGTAGATCCGCGCATAGTCGTGCACGTACTGATCCGCCGCACCCTTGGAACAGCCGTAGGGAGAATGGAAGTCGAGCGCATAGGTCTCAGGCACGCCCTGGTACAGCGCGTCGGTGAAGACATAGCGATCCCCCGCGCGTTGCACCGGCAGGGATTCAAGCGAGCCGTACACCTTGTTTGTCGAGGTAAACAGGACCAGCGGCCGGGTCGCGGATGCGCGCGCTGCTTCCAGCACGTGCAGCGTTCCCAAGACATTGGTATGGCAGTCGGCAAGCGGGTCCGCGATCGAACTGGTGACAGCTACCTGGGCGGCGAAGTGATAGATTTCGGTTGCCCGGTCGGCTACTTCGGTCACCAATGCAAGGTCGCGCACATCGCCACGCACACAAGAGAGCTGTGCCGGCGCAGCCAGCGACTGGAGCCATGCCAGGTTCTGCTCCACACCCGGGCGTGCCAGGCTGTCGAGAATCGTCACGTGGGCGGAGCGTTGCCGCAGCAGGTGCGCAGCCAGGTTGCTGCCGACAAAACCTGCGCCGCCTGTTATCAGAACTCTACGTTCGGTCCCGCTCTTCAAAGTGCCTCCATCCAGGTGTGATGCGCACCGGAGCATGCTGTGTCTCGCCGGTTATTGACCGGGCTTGTTCCCTTGCAGGCTGCGCCGGCTACGTGCGGTGCGGGAACGTGCGCTCAGGCAGAAAGCCCGTACGTATTGAGCTCCTGCATCATGGTCTCCGCCTTGTCTTCCGCCTGCTGCGCGCGCAGCCATTCCACCAGCTCAGCGAAGCCCTGCTCATGGGTGACGCGCGGCTCGTAGCCCAGCAGTGCGCGAGCCTTGGTCAGGTCGGCATACGCGTGCCGTATGTCGCCGGAACGGTACCGCTGCGTAAGCTGCCTCGGCAGATCCTTGCCGAGCGACGTACTGAGCAGTTCGGCTACGCGGCTGATGGAGATAGGCTGACCTGAGCCCACATTGATCACGTGGCCGTCTGCTTCCGGCCGCTCCAGTGCCAGTATGTTGGCGCGGACAATGTCATGCACATTGACGAAGTCCCGCTGCTGTTCGCCATCTTCAAACACCATGGGCGGCTGGTTATTCATCAGCCGCGCGGCAAAGATCGCCGCTACACCGGTGTACGGATTCGACAGCGCCTGGCGCGTGCCATAGATATTGAAAAAGCGCAGCGCCACCACGGGGAGATCATACGTGCGCCCGTAGGTGAGACACAGTTCTTCCTGGTCGCGCTTCGACAGCGCATACATGCTGGTCACTTCGCTGGGCTTGTTTTCAGCCGTAGGCCTCGGCGTGAGCGCGCCGTTGCATACCGGGCAGAGTGGGTCCCACTGGCCAGCTCGCAGCTGCGCATTGCCGCGGATTGATGGCGCGACCGGCCCGCACCGGGCACAGGTATACGCGCCTTCGCCGTAGATCGACATCGAGGACGCGACGATGAGCTTCTCGATCGGCTGCTTGCTATCGAGCAGCACCTGCAGCAGTTGGGCGGTGCCCAGCGTGTTGACGTCCATGTAGCGGTGAATCTCGTACATGGATTGCCCGACACCGACCGTCGCGGCAAAGTGGTAGATCGCGTCCACGCCCTCAATCGCCTGCTGCACAGCGGCCCGATCGCGCACGTCGCCGTACACGATCTCCACTTCGGGCGAAAGGTAAGTCGGCAGCTTGCGCCCGTGTACCTGCGGGGTGAGGTTATCGAGCACCCGCACCGAGTGCCCCTGCTGCAGAAGTCCGTCCGCCAGGTGGGAACCGACGAAGCCTGCGCCCCCGGTAATCAAGATTGTTTTCGTGCGCTTCGCTGCCATGTGGCATCCTTTCTTTCCGCCGCCCTGCCCGGGCGTTCTCGTCCCGGCGTCCGCTAACGCGTCAGTGCAACCGTGGTGGTGTCTGGCTCTTCTACCTGCTGCGCCACATCAACCGGACGCCCTGGCGCTGCGTAGCGGCTAACCGCCCAGCGAGCAAAGTCGGTGAACTCCTCTATGTCGCTTGGCGGGCTGGCCCAGTGCCGCTCCATGCCCAGGTGCTCCGGCGTAAAACAGAGCGTCATGGTCGTTTCAAACGGGGCAAGCGCGTTCATCTGCCGGTCAAACCACTCTTCCGCACCAGGCCGGAAGCGATCTGCCCAGCTCACCCCGGTGCGCAGGTAACGCACACCCAGCTTGTTCATCCACTCCACTGCCGCGTCCAGGCGGTGGTCCTCAAAATGAAACCACTGGCACAGGCCGAGCGCAGGGTTTTCCGCGGTCAGCGAAGGAAACATCTCCGCACTCTGTTTGGGCGTACCATCATGCCGCAGCAGGCCCATGTAGTAGTGCCGGTAGTAGGACGAGCCTTCGGCTTCCTTGTGCCGCGTCGTCGCCTCCCAGCTGGGAGGCAGGTCGTACAGGCTGTACCAGTGGATACGCTCGACCTGGTCCTTCAGCAGGGTAGTCATGCGTTCTAGCCCGAACGCCGCTACCTCCTCCGCGCCAAACGAGGA
>CAXTEW010000128.1:0-4596 GCA_964243175.1 uncultured Acidobacteriaceae bacterium | reverse complement strand
GGGTAGTCATGCGTTCTAGCCCGAACGCCGCTACCTCCTCCGCGCCAAACGAGGAAGCACCGACCTCAGAGACCCACACCGGCAGGCCCGCGGCTGCGCGTGTTTCCCGGATGCGCTCCGGCCAGTCATTCACATGCCAGTGGTTCCAATCAAGCGGGAAACCGTGCACCGCCACAACGTCCAGGTACTCGAGTGCGCCCTGGTTCTTCATCAGCTCGATCCATCGCCAATCGCAGGAGGACACACCGCCCAGCACGATCTTGAGCTCGGGATTGATTGCGCGGATTGCCTGCGAGGCGGAGCGCACCATTGCCGCAAACTTCTCCCACTGCGGGTCCAAATGGAAGTTCCAGTGCGACAGGTTGTTGGGCTCGTTCCAAAGCATGACTGCTTCTACCATCTGTGTTCTTCTCTCTTCCTCACCACAACTTGCCCGCGAATTCAAGCTCCTGCAGGGACTGCCCGCCGCGTTCTACCGCGACCGGACTACATACCCAGGTTTCTTCTTCCGGATGCGCATCGATTCGCAGCCCTGCCGAGCGCAGCATAGCTTCTACTGCCTGCCGGTTCGGGATCCACCAGTTGGTGGCATCGCCCGCGAACTTGTGCTCGAAAAACCGCATCTGCGGAAAACCGGCGTCCGTAAACACCGCTTCTTCCCAGAACGGGTAATCAGGAGCTACAGGCTCGCCGGTCGCGACGATTTTGTGCGGCCGGTACAAGGTCTGGAAGACCAGCATGCCGCCGGGCTTGATCTTCTGCACCACGCGATCGAGCGCGTACAGCGGGTAGCGCAGGTGGTAGAAGAGTCCCATAAACAGCACGATATCGAACCGGCCTGGCAGCAGGGGAACGTCATAGGCGGAGCAGTGCTGGTACTCAACGTCGAGCCCCAGTTCGTCACGCGCGATCCGCGCCTGGTTCAGGTACAGTTCCTCGGTGTCGATGCCAAGCACACGCTCCGCGCCGCGCCGCTTCAGCTCAATGCTGTAAAAGCCGGCGTTGCAGCCAATGTCGAGTACGCTCCTGCCGGCCAGATCCTGGGGCAGCGCAGGGCCAATCGACGCCCACTTCACCGTCGGGTAGTCGCCCAGGAAGTGCTCGGGTGCGGTTTTGACACCGCGAATATCTATGTTGTGGAACCACGGGCCGGCGCTGCGGAGCCGCGTTTGCAGGGACTGGGCCGTTCCTGTCGCCGAATCTGAACCTGCCAACTGTCGGTCTCCTGCTTTGCGTCTTCCACGACTTCGTGGGCCGCGCGCTTTGTTGTCCAGGCAACAGAGCGTACAAAGCTGCTGGCATCAATATAGATGCTAAGTCCTCTTCTGTGTACACCAGGTGACACATGGGCACAGCGCCGCAAACCCGACCTGCAAACCACAACACTATCAAAGTCGCCGGCCCGTCCCGCCAATACGTTCCCGGTGCCCGCCGCCTGGTTCCCGCAGGACACAACCTAAAGTGGCGGCCGCGCGCTCTCCTCTAGTGTGGCTGCGCCGCTTGACAGAGGCGACTGGTCCACTTCCATCCCCAGGAGAAATCATGGCCCGCAATCCACTCACCTTTGGACCCAAACCACCCTTCCCCACCCAGGCAAAGCAGCCTGCGCC
Source organism: uncultured Acidobacteriaceae bacterium (assembly GCA_964243175.1). Classification (GTDB taxonomy): domain Bacteria; phylum Acidobacteriota; class Terriglobia; order Terriglobales; family Acidobacteriaceae; genus EB88. The sequence goes on along the minus strand of CAXTEW010000128.1, from coordinate 2,986 downwards.
CGGCACCGACCAGCAGATGGACCCGCCTTCAGACCATGGACTGGAAAGCTACACAGGGCGCAATCGCCTGACTGACCGCGTGGCACTGATCACGGGTGCCGACAGCGGCATCGGTCGTTCCGTAGCTATTCTGTTTGCCAAAGAGGGTGCCGATATCTTCTTCACTCACCTGCCTGAGGAAGAAAGCGACGCGCAGCAAACGGTCGAGGCCGTGGAGAAGCAGGGCCGTCGCGCCTCCACCATGGCGGTGGACCTGTCGCAGCCTGGCAATCCTGCCAAGGCGGTGGAGGCAGCGGTTGCGCAGTATGGCAAGCTCGATATTGTTGTGAATAATGCCGCTTTCCAGCGCACCCACGACAAGCTGGCGGAAGTGCCTTTTAAGGAGTTCGTTGAGACTTTCGAGGTAAACGTCTTCGCCACGTTTGCCATAGCGCAGGCGGCCGAAAAGTACCTGCAGCCGGGGGGCGTGATCATCAATACCACGTCGATCCAGGCGTTCAATCCCAGCAAGGAGCTGCTTGCCTACGCCTCGACCAAGGCGGCGATCGCGAACCTGACCAAGGGTCTAGCGAAGGCGCTCGGCGAGAAAGGCATCCGCGTCAACGGGGTTGCACCGGGCCCCGTGTGGACGCCGCTGATCCCCGCAACCATGGCCCAGGAGAAGGTGGAGAACTTCGGCAGCACGACCGTATTCGAGCGGCCGGCCCAGCCGGTGGAACTGGGCGCCCTCTATGTTTTTCTGGCGTCAGATGATGCCAGCTTCGTGACCGGCGAAATCTATGGGGCGACGGGCGGGTTGACGCCGCTTTAGAGCCGGACCGGCTGCGCGCCTCGCAGCCACTCACGTGGCATTGCTTTGGCTTCAGGCCCGCTTCGTTCGCCCGTAGCGCGTCAGCAGGAAGACCCCGGCGATAGCGAGCGCTCCGCCCAGCAGGCTGCCCGGGCCGGGGCGCTCGCCCAGCCAGGCGAAGGAAATCAGCAGCGCTACCGGCGGGATGAGGTAGAGCACGCTGGCTGCCTGGCTCAGGGGTAGCTGCTCCAGCACCTGGGCCCAGGCAATATAGCCCAGCGCTGCCGGGCAGACGCCTAGGTACACAGCGGTTGCCAGTGGCAACGCCCGGCTGCCGGGCGCCGCGTGAGCGATGGCCCGCCAGGCCCCGGGTAGAAAAGGCAGTAGCAGCAGCTCCCCCGCCCACATCACACAGGCCGTAACAACGATCGGTGAGAAGTCGCGCAGCAGCGGCTTCTGCAGATAACCCATGTACGCAGCACATGCAGCGGCTGCCAGCACCAGCAGCGACGCGATGCTCGCATGGATCCCGCCGGGCGTCCCCAGGGCGATCAGGGCCACGCCGCCGAAGGAGAGAGCCACGCACGCCCAGCCAATGGGGCGAAGGCGCTCGCCCAGCAGCACCACGCCCAGCAGCGCCGCAAAGACCGGCATGCAGTTGATCAGGAAGCTGGCCGCGCCGGCTGAAACCTTCTGTTCCCCGGTGTTCAGGAGCAGGTTGTAAGCGGTGATCCCGAGGGCGCCCGCGAGCGCGACCCGCACCGCAGCCACACCCCGTGGCAGCCGCGGTCGCTTGGCCGCGGCATACAGGGCAAAGCAAATGCTGGCGACCAGAAAGCGCACCGCGGCCAGCTGCCCGGGGGAGAAAAGGCGCATGCCGACGCGGATCGCCGGGTACGCAGAGGCCCAGAAGAAGACAGCGCCCCCCATGGCTGCGACCAGCGATAGGGGGATACCCGGCTGGTGATCGGCCGGTAGTGCGGGGCTGGTGGCGCGATCCGCCGGGGTCCGCGCGCGATCTCGGCTTCCACTCACGGCTCGAGTGTACCGTCTGGTGCCAGCCAGCTGGGCCCCGCAACCGGACGCTCACCCTCCGGCGGCGGTCCGCATACAATGGAGGAGCTTTCGCGGCCGGTTCTCCTGAAATCGATCGCGCGGCAATCTCCTGCGAGCGGGAACGAACCAGATGGCCGATGCAACGGTGAAGACAGGCAGCGCCTGGCGCGAGCGCATCGAGGCCCTGCGCAATGTGCCGCCCGTTCTCGAAATCCTGTGGGAGTCCGGGCCGGCGGTCGTGACCTGGGGCCTGATTCTGCGGGTGCTGGTGCCGCTGGTGCAGCTCGCACTTGGTGGCGTGGCGGCGCGCATTTTGACCGGGGTCGCGCTGGCCCTGCTGCATAAACCCGTGTTTGCGCATTTCTGGCTGACCGTTGCAGCAGAGGTGGTACTCGCCCTGCTTAACGGCATCTTGAGCCGCACGATCGATTATGGAGATCAGCTGCTCGCCGACCGATACACCTACCATGTCAGCGTCCGCGTCATGGAGCAGGCCGCCCGGCTGGACCTTACCACCTACGAAGATCCAGTCTTTTATGACCGCCTCGAGCGCGCCCGCGTCCAGGCGACCGATCGTCTTGCCATGATCCAGCAGATGGGCCGGCTCTTCCAGTTGCTGATCACCACTGTGCAGTGGAGCGTCGTGCTGATCTACCACTCACCCTGGCTCATCCTCCTGCTGATCGGAGGCGTCGTTCCAGCGTTCTTCGGGGAAACACACTTTGCCTTTCTCGGCTATGCGAAGAACTTCCGGCAAACCCCTGCCAAGCGGCAGATGGACTACCTGCGCCAGGTAGGTGGAAGCAAGGAAGCAGCCAAGGAGCTCAAGCTTTTCAACCTGAGCAAGTACCTGACAGATCGCTTCCGGGCCTTGTCGAAGAAGATTTACGACGAAGACGTGGCGCTCTCCCGCAAGAAGCTTTTCTGGGGCGGACTGCTTTCGCTTATCAGCACCAGCGGCTACTACGGCGCCTATGTCTTCGCAGTCTACGAAGCCATCACAGGTCACTACGCAACGATCGGCGTCTTCTCGCTCATCACCATTGCAATTCAGCAGGCTCAATCCAACCTGCAGCAGGCTTTCTCGACAGCATCGGGCATGGCCGACCAGGCGCTCTTCCTTACTGACCTCATCGCCTT
>CAXTEW010000127.1:0-8318 GCA_964243175.1 uncultured Acidobacteriaceae bacterium | reverse complement strand
TCGATCGATTCCTTGATAGAGCCGGTGATCGTGGGAAGCAGGCTTTGCAGCTGCGCGAGCTCAGTTGACCGTGCCGAGATCCGGTTGTTCGCCGTCAGGATAAGCCCAAGGTTGTGGCGGAGTCCACGCGCCACCGCATCATCCAGCGTCAGTGAGAGGGTCCCGGGCACGAGCGTCTCGTCGGCAACACTGCCCTGGTAGCTATCTGCCGTTACCTGCTGCGGATTGATCTGGACCGGTGTCGGCAGGTCGACGACAGCGCCTGTACCCACCGAGCCGAGCTGTGCCCACAAGGCACCGGGTACCAGAAAGCACCCGGCAGCGAGAAGCTTCCCTATCATGGCCGGCGTACGGCCCTTCCCTCCATGCTGCACACACACTCCTACTGCTTCTATTCCGAGCCGGGCGAAGCTTTACGCCGCAGGGCCGTTCGCAGGTGTTGGATGCGCAGGTGAGAAGAAAGATGGAACTTCTTCGGGATTGCTCCTGCTCTTCAGGCAGGCAGCGGATCAGCGGCAGGCGCATGGGCCAGGGAGTTTGCCAGGGAGCAAAGTGCCCGGCGAAAGCTCTCGCCGACGTGCTCCGGGGTCCATCCCGCCGCCTCGGTTCCACCCGCCTCGCGCAACAGGTGGGCAGTGGCTTCATTCCCCTGCCCCAGCACCGCACGCTGCACAAAGATGGTTCGCTGTGCCAGCGGCAGCTCTTCCAACCAGCTCCGCAGTCCGCGCCGTACTTCCTGGCGCCCATCCTGCTCCAGCCACGAGTGCAGCTGGGACTGCGTGACTCCGGCCGCCGCCAGGTCATCATCCTGGATGCATGGGTCATGCGCCAGCGGCATGCTCCGGGCCATGAACGCGGCAGGCTCGTCCAGCGCCAGCTGTGACAAGGCGGCACGCACCACGCACGCACGCGCCTGCTCCCGCGCTGCTTCCGGGTCGGCACAGGGGTCAATTTCCATGGTGGCGAGCGAGCTCTCGATCAGCCGCAGTGCCCGGGTCTGCTCACCTATTAGCAGGGAAGCAAGCTGAAACAGCTCCCCGGCCATACCGTGTACCGTGCTCGCATCCCCACAACCACCCAGGGCTGCTTCACCAGCCCTGCCTGCCCCAGTTTCCTGTGCCATCGGTCCCTCGCTCGCGGGCTGCTGCTCGCCGCCTGCTATCCCTTCCATCTTCTGCCCAGCCCGGCGCATGGTCAACTGTGCCTGTGCGTACGGCAACGCAGTGCCACGGCTCCGCGGGCGCGGCTACGCTTCCCTGCGTGCTCCCCGGCAGCAGATATTCGCTGGGGTACGCCCGTGCGGCAGCCCCCTAGTAGGGCCAGCGGATGTGCTTTTCCCGTATACGATAGAGCTTTGTGCTCTGCCCCCGGGATGGCAGCTTTCCATGAACGAAGCGCACCGCAGCCTGTTTATTGCCCGTGATAGCTCATGGCTTAATTTCAATCGACGCGTCCTGCAGGAAGCACAGAACAGCGCCAATCCCTTGCTCGAGCGGGTAAAGTTTCTGGCTATTACGGCCTCCAATCTCGATGAGTTCATCGAGGTGCGGGTCGCAGGCATGCTCCAGAGGATCGAAGAAGGCATAGGCGAACCAGGCCCGGACGGCATGACGGCCCAGGGACTGCTCGACCTGATCAACGCCGACATGCACGATTTTGTCGCCGAACAGTACAGCTGCTGGAACAACGAATTGCACCCGGCACTGTGTGCCGAGGGCATCCGCGTGCTGCAGTGGTCGGAGCTGACTGACGAAGCCAGGCGGTCCGCAACCCTGCTCTACCAGCGGGACGTCGATCCCCTGCTGACCCCGATCACCATGGATCCACGCCACCCTTTTCCACGCGTACTCAACAAGGCCCTATGTCTTGCGCTACTGCTGCGGCGCAAGCGCAAGGGAGCAAATGCAGCGGTGCTTGGTGTCGTGACCGTACCCCGCGCCCTGCCCCGCTTTGTGCGCCTGCCCCACGCGGCTGGTAGCACCACGACAGACTTCCTGTTTCTGCACGACCTGATCGAGCACCAGGCTGCCGGCATGTACCGTGGGTACGAGATCGTCTCGACCGCGGCTTTCCGCGTCACGCGCAACAGCAATCTGTACTTCGAGGAAGAAGAATCGCGCTCGCTTCTGGAGGCGGTCCGCTCCGAGCTGCACAACCGCCGCAAGGGCGATGCGGTGCGACTGGAGATAGAGCAGGACGCCCACCCCGAAATTATCGACCGGCTTACCTCGAACTTTGAGCTCGACGAGTCGCAGGTCTTCCGCACCGACGGGCCCGTCAACCTGTCCCGGCTGATGACGCTGTACAGCGAGATAGACCGGGCGGACCTGAAATATCCGCCATTTACCGGGCGCGAGCTGCGGCTCCACCGCAAGTCGGTCGACCTGTTTGATGAGCTGCGCCACCATGACATCCTGCTCCACCATCCCTACGACTCCTACGACGCGGTGGTCGGCTTCATCGAGGCCGCGGCAGCCGACCCCCATGTCGTTTCCATGAAGCAGACGCTGTACCGCACCAGCGATGACTCGCCGATCTTCCGCGCGCTCACCGAGGCTGCGCAATCAAAGGAAGTCACCGTGGTCGTCGAGCTGACGGCGCGCTTCGACGAGGCGTCCAACATCCGCTGGGCCCGCAACCTCGAGGACGCCGGGGTGCAGGTCTTCCACGGCATCGTTGGCCTGAAGACCCACTGCAAACTGGCCCTGGTTGTGCGCCGCGACGAAGACGGCGTCATGCGGCGATATGCGCACCTGGGCACCGGCAACTACAATCCGGTCACTTCGCGCTTCTATACCGACATAAGCCTGCTGACATCCGACCCGGAGATCACTGCCAGCGTGCACTCGGTGTTCAACTACCTCACCGCACACTCGGAGTCTGACGATTACGCGCCGCTGCTGGTAGCCCCCATCACCCTGGCGCAGGGCACCATCCACCTGATCCAGCGGGAAACCGAACATGCGCTGGCAGGCCGGCCCGGCCGCATCGTCGCCAAGATGAACTCGCTGCTCGAGCAAAGCATTATCGAGGCGCTCTACGCGGCATCACAGGCCGGCGTCGAGATCGACCTCATCATTCGCGGCATCTGCTCGCTGCGGCCAGGCCTGCCCGGGGTCAGTGAGCGCATCCGGGTCCGCTCGGTCGTGGGCCGATTTCTTGAGCATTCGCGCATCTTCTACTTCGGCAACGGCACCCCGAACAGCTTTCCCGTCAGTGGCGGAGCCGCCCAGGGTCCTGCAGCCTCCGCCAGCACCGAGGCAGCTGCGCAGGAAGAGATCTACTGTGGCTCGGTCGACTGGATGCCGCGCAACCTGTTCGAGCGGTGTGAAGTCGCCTTTCCCATCCGGGACGCTGCCCTGCGCAGCCGGTTGAAAAACGAAATCCTCGGCGCCTACCTTGCCGATACGGCAAAAACCCGGCTGCTGCGGCCAGATGGGACCTACTGCAGGCTGAGCGACACGGTGGAAGGGCAGGCCGCGCCAGCGTTCAACGTGCAGCAGTTCCTGATGGACGTCGCCGAGGGCCGGGCGACGATTGAGAACATCCCGCGCGGCAACGTAGCGCTGCTGGCCGCGGCCCAACCCGCGCCTGCACCCAGCAACGCGGCACCGGAAGCGGCACCCGCGGCTGCCACCAGGAAGCCGCGCCAGCGCAAGACTGCGTCGCCGCCGGCGCTCGACCCGATCAAGAACACGGCCTGATCTCCAGCCCTCTGGCAGCAGCCAGGAAACCCGGGTGCCTCGGCGGCATGACATGCCCTGATCCGGGCCGTCCCGAACGTCGCGGAAGTACCTGCGGTGGCTCCCGGCCCATCCAGTGCCACCACCCGCTCGCGGCCATGCTACTGTCGTAAAACCCGGCGGTGGGAGGAACGACTTTTCCCCACGCCTGGCTTTGCAACCTCCCATGCGCATACTGCTTACCGGTGCTGCCGGCTTTCTTGGATCCCATCTCGCTGACCGCCTGCTCGCGGATGGCCACTCGGTTCTCGGTGTCGACAACCTGTGCACCGGCAACCTCCGCAACGTCGAGCACCTGGCGCGCGAACCGCGCTTTCAACTGGAAGTGCACGACATCTGCCAGCCCTTCGACTACGGGCCGGTCGACTACGTCTACAACTTCGCCTCGCCTGCCAGCCCGGTGAACTACCACCTGCTTGGCCTGGAAACACTGGAGGTCGGTTCTGCCGGCACCCGCAACACGCTCGAGATAGCACGCCGCTACCAGGCCGGGTTCCTCCATGCCTCGACCTCCGAGTGCTACGGCGACCCGCAGGTGCATCCGCAGACCGAGGAGTACTGGGGCCACGTGAACCCGGTGGGTCCGCGCTCGGTGTATGACGAGGCCAAGCGCTTTTCTGAAGCGCTGGTGACCGCTTACCGCCGCTACCACGCTGTGGACACCCACCTGGTGCGGATCTTCAACACCTATGGCCCTCGCCTGGGCCGCGATGACGGACGCGTGATCTCGAACCTGCTGGTGCAGGCGCTACGCGGCGAGGCCATGACGGTCTACGGCGATGGGCAGCAGACACGCTCGTTCTGCTACGTATCGGACGAAATCGAAGGCATCGTGCGGCTGGCACAGTCAGCGGAGCACACGCCCGTCAACATCGGCAATCCCACCGAGTGGACCATCCTTGACTGCGCGGAAACCATCCGCCGCGTCACCGGCTCGTCTTCCGCGATCGTCTTTGCACCGCTGCCGCAGGACGATCCCACGCAGCGCAAGCCGGATATCTCGAAAGCCCGGAGACTGCTTGGCTGGGAGCCGCGGATCAGCCTGGAAGAAGGGCTGCGGCTGTCGCTGGACTACTTCCGCGCCACGCTCGAGCAGCCCGCCGGGCATCGCTAGGCACAGCGCCGGGCGAAGCTGCTGCTCGTTGCTGGCGCACTTACGGGCGCACGGAAGCTGTTTCTGTTTTCCGCGTTGACGCTGGAAGCCAAACCACGTCATGATGGCTCACCCGGGGTCAGAACGTCCTCCGCACGACCGGATCGAGCAACATCTCAGCCGCCGCGACCGGGCGAGCCAAAGCGACCGGCTTTCAGCCAGGGCCGGTCCTTTTCAGGAGGCAAATCGTATGAAGAGCAAGCTGCACGCTCTTTCTCTGCTTCTTCTCGCCGCTCCGCTCACCGGGTACGCCGCGGACCAGCTCATCCCCGCCGGATCGCTCATCGACTGCACCGTCGCCGAGCCAAAACTCTCCTCGAAAACTGCTGACATCGGCGATCCGGTTCTCTGCCAGGTCAGCCATGTCGAACTCTATGGACGTTCGGTGCTGCCCTTCGGTAGCTACCTCGAAGGCCGGTTTGAAGACTACAAGGATCCTGGCCACCTGGTCGGCAAGGGCTGGATGGAGCTCAAGTTCGATCGCATGATCGTCCAGAACACGGTCATCCCCGTGGCCGCCAAGGTGGTTTACGTGCCAGGCTACCCGGTGGATCGCCAGGGACGGATCCACGGCAAGGGTCACGCGGTACGCGACACCATCGACTGGATGATCCCGATCCTGTGGCCGCTCGACCTCATCAACCTGCCCCGGCGTGGGCCGCGGCCGGTGCTGAAGGAGGAAACACGGCTGACGTTGAAGATCATGGATGATTTCGGCGTGCCGTCGTTTGACCCCGCACCTCGTGACTCTTCCGGACTGATGCGTCGCGCACCCGCTGCCTACGACGAGCCCGCCTATGCCCCGCCAGTTCCACAGCGGCCCATCGTCTACTCGTACGCACCGCCGCCACCGCCGGTCGCGTACCTGCCACCCCCTCCACCGATGGCGATTGTGGTCCTGCGTAACGGGGTCATGTACCGCACCATCGGCCCACGCTGAGAGTGAGGCAGGAGCAGGCCGGGCACTGCCGGGCTGCTCCTGCCTGACCCTTCACTCTTCGTGGCACCTGCGCTGTGGCGCACGCGCCGGGGTGCGAACCGTCTGCGTGGGCACCGACTAACAACGCTACGCGCGCATGCCGAACAAGATTGCAGCCTATCCCGCTGGTCGAGCAGCATGCCGAATGAAGCGCGCTGCGGCTCCCAGTCGGTGCAGTCGGTCCCCGATGCCAGCCCTGCTCAGTCCCTCCCTGAGGGGTAGTCCGGACCCGGAATGCTGCCGGGGAGCACGGTACGAACCAGAGCGCCTGCGCGGTTGCCTTCGATCCTGAGACGAAGCAGGCGCGGTCCCTGTATGCTTGCGCTGCTCCTGCCGGCACTGGCGAAGCGCTAGGAGCAACCACCCTCTCCCAGGAGATCGACCGTATGCCCCAGGCTCCTCCTTCGCCTGTAGCTCGCCATCTGCTTGCCTGCCTGCTTTGCGCCGCAACCCCTCTCGCGAATGCACAAAGCAAGGCGGCATCGGCGCCTCATCTTACGGTCGTGGCAGCCGATCCTGCGAGTGCTGTCAGCCCGACCCTCTACGGCTTGATGACCGAGGAGATTAATCACTCGTATGAGGGTGGCCTGTACGCCGAGCTACTGGAGAACAGGACCTTTCGCCATGACTGGGAAGGATTCCACGGCTGGTCGCTGGTCGAGAAGGGCGACGCGCAGGCGACGATGGATGGGGATGCGAGCAACGGTCCAAGCCAGGCGCTACCTGCCAGCGTGAAGCTGATGGTCAGCTCGGCTTCTCCGGACAGCGAGGCCGGACTCGGCAACTCCGGATTCTGGGGCATCGCGCTGCAGCCTCACACCCGGTACCGCGGTTCGTTCTACGCCAGGGTCGAGGCGGCAGGTCCAGTGACAGCGCGACTGGTCGATGACCGCAGCGGCGCCGTGCTCGCCACCACCGAGATCGCGCTCCATGCGGGCGGGTGGGCTCAGTACACCTTCGCCCTCACAACGGGTGAGCTGGTCGCCTCGGCAGCGAACCATTTCGAGCTGACCGTCGCTCACCCGGGCACGGTGTGGCTGCAGCTCGCTTCCCTCCTGCCCCCGACGTTTCGCGACCGTCCCAATGGCAACCGGCCTGACCTGATGGAGCGCATGGCCGCGCTGCACCCGCATTTCCTGCGCCTGCCCGGCGGCAACTATCTCGAAGGCGACACCCTGGCCGACTGGTACGACTGGAAGAAAACTATTGGCCACCTTGTCGACCGGCCCGGCCACCAGGCACCCTGGAGCTACTGGTCAACTGACGGATTGGGCCTGCTCGAGTTTCTCGAGTGGTGCGAAGACCTGCACATGGAGCCCGTGCTGGCCGTGTACGCAGGCTACTCGCTCAAGGGCCAGCACATCGAGCCTGGTGCCGCGCTCCAGCCGTTTGTACAGTCCGCGCTGGACGAGGTCGAGTATGTCACCGGCGATGCCTCGACCACGTGGGGAGCCAGGCGGGCTCGCGATGGCCACCCTGCGCCTTTCCCCCTGCACTCGATCGAGATTGGCAATGAGGATAACTTCGACAAGTCGGGCAGTTACGATGCGCGCTTCGCGCAGTTTGCCCGCGCGCTGCGCAGCCGGTACCCCCGGTACAAGCTGATCGCGACCACGCCGATAAAGGGGGACGACGCCCAGCCGGACATCATCGACGACCACTACTACAGATCCCCGGCCGAAATGTTCCGGCTGGTGCACCATTACGATAGCCAGCCAAGGAGCGGGCCCAAGGTATTCGTCGGCGAGTGGGCTACACGCTCCGGTACCCCGACGCCCAACTTTGGCGATGCGCTGGGTGACGCCGCCTGGATGACCTCGCTCGAGCGAAACAGCGATCTGATTGTCATGGCTGCTTATGCGCCCATGCTCGTGAATGTCAATCCCGGCGCCATGCAGTGGGCCACGGACCTGATCGGCTTCAATGCACAAGGCAGCTATGGGTCGCCCAGCTACTATGCCCAGGCTCTGTTTGCCGGCCATCTGGGCGACCACACGGCACGCTCCACACTGGTGGGCGCGGGCAGCCGCTTTTTCTATTCGGCAACCGTGTCCTCCGGCGAGCGGGTGCTGCACCTCAAGCTGGTCAACGCCTCCAGCCAGGACCAGCCGCTTACCATCGATCTGCCTGGCAGCACCGCAGAGGCGCATCAGGCCACGGTCATCTCGCTGCACGGCGCAAGCTTCGAGGCGACGAACTCAATTGCAGATCCCGGGTTCATCCACCCGCTGCAGTCCACAACCAGCTTCGCCTCGGCGGGGTGGCAGCACACGGTACCTGCCCTCACCATCGAGGTCATCGACATCCCCGTGCAGTAGCAGCCGCGGGAGCCTGCGCTCCGGGCTCACAGTGCTTCGAAGCTCACCTGGAGGGATCCGGCCGCACCGCTGACGCGCACTCCCTCCAGTGAAGGAACGAGGTAGTCGGCTGCCCGCAGTTGCGC
>CAXTEW010000126.1:0-8327 GCA_964243175.1 uncultured Acidobacteriaceae bacterium | reverse complement strand
GTCGGGATCGCGATTGCAGTGAGTTGGTTGATGGCACTGGTTCATGGCTAGCCACCTGCGGTGGGGCTGGTGCGCCTTCGGCGAGGCCGGGCAGGTCCTTCGGCTACGCTCAGCCACCTGCGGGGGGCTGGTCCGCCTTCGGGTCAACCGCAGGTCCTTCGGCTACGCTCAGGATGACCCTTGTTTTTGACGTGACAGCAGGCGCCGGTCAGAGGCCTGCAAGGGCAGAAGCAGGTCCTTCGGCTTCGCTCAGGATGACCCTTGTTTTTGAGGTGACAGCAGGTGCCGGTTGGAGTTCTGCAAGGGCAGAAGCAAGGTCCTTCGGCTTCGCTCAGGATGACCCTTGTTTTTGAGGTGACAGCAGGTGCCGGTTGGAGTTCTGCAAGGGCAGAAGCAGCTCCTTCGGCTTCGCTCAGGATGACCCCTGTTTTTGAGGTGGCAGCAGGTGCCGGTTGGGGTCCTGCGAAAGCAGAAGCGGGCCCTTCGGCTTCGCTCAGGATGACGCTGGTTCGCCGCTCAAGAGGACGCTGGATCTAGTCAGGGGTGACGCTAGGCGAGAGCGAGCGGAGTAGCGCCCGGGGCTAGATTGCTGTCTTGCGTGGAACGGGGACCGGGCCGGCAGGGGCCAGCTGCTCTGTTGGTGGCAGTTCGTCCCGGATCTGGGTGGGGCGGCTGCCCGCGGGCTTGTCGGCCAGAGGATCCCTGGCGCGCAGGCTGGTCCAGACCACGGCATCGAACGTGTGCTGCTCCTGGAAGCCGGCCCGGCGGTACAGGGCGGCAGCGCGGTCGTTGTCGCCGGTGACGGTGAGCGAGAGTTTCGAGTAGCCGCGCATCGCGAGGGCATTGGCAGCCACATCGAGCAACAGGGTGCCGAAGCCGGCACCGCGCGCCCTGGCTGCGACACATAACTGCGTAATGTGCTCAACATCCTCACGCACCCGGGAGCAGAGCACCAGGCCAGCCAGCGAGCCATTGGCGCGGTGTACCAGCACATACGAGGCGCGGGGGTCGAAAACGCCGCAGCCCGGGAAGCGGATGATGTTGTGGAGGAAGCGGAGCGAGCCGGCGACTGAGCGGTACTGGTCGTTGATGGTGCTGTCGAGGTGGCCTTCGTAGGCATTGGCGATGAGCGAGCCGGCGGGCTGGAAGTCTGCATCCTGCCAGGTACGCAATTCGTAACCCTGGGCCTCCAGCGCGGCGATGCGCGCGGTGGTGTCACGCAGGGGTGTGGTCTTCAGCTGCAGGTTCATGAAGAGGCGCTGGTAGACGGCGAAGCCGGCCTCCTGGAAGAGCGCGGCATGGAGGCTGTGTGGATGCAGCAGCAGCTGCGACTCGATGCGCTCCACGCCCGGCGAATGCTGCAGCAGGGAGACCATGTGGTGCAGCAGTGCTGACTCGATCTCTGCCTGCGAGCGGCCATGCTGGCTGGTGGTCAGTGCGAAGACATCGCCGATGATGGCCTTGCGGTCCTCGTAGACGCAGAAGGCGTAGCCGAGGACATGGCCGTCCTCGACCGCGACAAAGCCGGGGAGGACGCGGGCGTCGAGATACTGCAGCAGCAGGTTGGTGGATGCGCTGTAGTCCCAGTCGAGCCGATTGGCCCAGACCTGGGTTTCTGCTTCGAGGATGGGCCGGAGCCTGGCGGCGGAAAAGTGCCGGAGATCCAGAATCTCGAGGGCATCGGCTTCGAGCTGTGTGGGTGAGGTCACCAGCGTGTCCTTTGTCTCCGAAGCATACTCTTCGCAGCACGCCCGGTGCGTGCGTGCAGGCGACTCAACCCCTGGGACCGCTGCCAGGAATGTGCCAGGTAAGTGCTGGGATGCGTCCAGGTTACCGGCTGTCTGCCGCGGCGCTTACGGCGTAGACGACCAGGCTCTGCTCAGGCAGGGTGAAGAGGATCTGGTAATGGCGCCCGGCAAGCCGGCCTGGCAGTTCGCGTAGAAAGGGCGCGCGCGAGACGAGGACGTGTGCGCCCGCGGGGACAGGGGTGCGGTCGTAATCGAGTACGCGCTGGTTCCGGTAGAAGGATAGTCCGTACTCGACATCGCGCCGGACGCGAAAGACGGCGACCGGGCCAAGCTCCGGGGGGAGCATGGCCAATTCCGCTGCGATGAAGCGCGGGGAATAGGTGAGGTCGAGTAGCTGGATCGTGCGCTTGCTGCCGGGTACGGCTGGGATGCCGAAGACCGGCCCTACGCCGAAGATGAAGATGAGCAGCACGATGAGCGGCACCAGCGTGGCGGCACGGAGCCGCTGGAGGCCGAAGCGGACGACGATGATGAGGATGAGCAGCGCGGCACCGATGCCAGCCATGCCGGCCGCGATCTCGACGCGCACGGGCGGCTGCACGCCGCCTGACGGCAACAGCGTGGGAGCAAGCAGGATGAAGGTGGTGAGCAGGCCGACGAGCAGGGCATGCGCGGCAAGCAGCCAGGCCGACAGTCCGCGGGCGCGCATGCGGTAGAGGTAGTCGCCGGTCAGGATGGTGATCGGCGGTATGGACGGGAGGATATAGCCGGGCAGCTTGGAGTCCGAGGTGGTGAAGAAGAGGATGGGAAGGATCGCCCAGATAACCAGGAACTCAGGGAAGGCGTCGCCGGCACGCTGGTAACCGGGATAGTGCCCCTTGGCACGGCGTGCGCGCCACTCGGCTGCGCTCTCCCGGATGGCCGAGACCAGGGCGGCGATGGCGAGCACGGCCCAGGGCATGAGTGAGAGCAGCACAACGGGCAGGTAGTAGCCATAGGACTGCTCGTGCTCGAAGCGGTTGGTGGCGAAGCGCTCAAGGTTGTGCTCAAAGAAGAAGACGCGCAGGAAGTTGGGATTGCGGCGCTGGACGGCGATGAACCAGGGCAGCACCATGCCGAGGTAAAGCAGGGCGCCAGGCCACCAGAAGGTACGCCGCAGGATGGACCACTCCCGCCGAAGCGCGGCAAAGGCAAGAATGATGAGCAGGGCGAGAAAGGGCGCTACCGGTCCCTTGGCCAGGGTCGCGGCGCCGATGAAGAAATAGAGGTCGAAGAGCCAGAACTTGGAATCGGTTTCATACCAGGCATACCAGCCGAGCATGCCGATGCCGAAGGGCGCGGCCAGCTGCATGTCGGTAGACGCGCCCCGGGCGAAGGCGAGGATGCCGGCACAGGAGGCGGTCAACAGCGCGGCGTCGAGGTGGCCGCCGGGCCGAAAACGCTTCATGTGCAGGTAGATCAGGATGATGAGGGTAAAGGCGAAGGTGGCGGAGGGCAGGCGAGCGGCCCAGTCGTGGACGCCAAACTCCTTGAAGGCGAACATGGCGCGCCAGTAGTAGAGCGCCGGTTTCTCAAGCCATGGGCGGCCGTAGAGGACAGGCGTGACGTAGTCGTGGCGCCCAAGCATTTCCCGCGCTACCTGGGCGTAACGGGGCTCATCGGCACCGACGAGGCCGAGGCCTGCCCCGCCGAAGACGGGCACCAGTCCATAGAAGAAGAGGATGACGGTGAGGCTGACCAGGGTGAAGAGCTCGAAGGCGGTTTGCGGGTGCCACAGGCGATCGGTCCAACTTGCGGGACGATCTACCCTGACAATCCTTCTCCTGCTCTCGCCGGGTTCCTTCACGTTTTCGATTGCTCCCTAGCAGCGCAGCACAAGAGGAACGACGCACAGCCCTGCGCCGGTTCCCAGCAGTTAGCGAATGGTCGTCCTAGGGAAGGGACGCCGGAGCATTTCCAGGCGATTTTCGCTGTTGTTGAGGCTAACAGAGTGCCTGCGCCGGGACAGCGTTACTCCTGCGCCGGCTGATCTGATGGCACAGCAGGTGCTTCCTCAGCAGGGGCCGGGGCGTACTTGTTGCGCTTGCGGGTACGCGTCAGCAGTTCGTCGATGCGGCCGACCATGCGCTCGGAGCGATCGGCGTGGAACTGCAGATCGGGGACGTGGCGCTTGCCGGTGCGGTTCTTGAGCTCCACACGGATCCAGCCGCGAGCGGCCATCAGTCCTTCGACGGTCGAAACCTCTGCCTCGGCGCCGCCATCGACCTGGACATAGACTTCGGCAGACTTGCCACCGGGATTGAGAAGCACCTGGGTGACATGCGCGGAGCTGATCCGGGGATCCGACAGGTCGCCCAGGATCATGGCATCGATTTCTTCGCGTATGGTCTCGGCGACCCGGTCCTGGTGGTACTTGCGCGCGCGTTGCTCGGGCATGGCGTTGTGTTCCTTCTTTGTTGGACGCTGGCCGGGCCAGGTCGCGGGTATATCCAGTTTACGAAATCGTTTACGAAGCCGGCGACGGGTCATCGGCGAGGAAGTTATCCCCGACACCATCCTCGACATAGTCGAACCAGCTGTCGGTGATCTCAGCACCAAGATCCGTGACGATCCGCTGCGCCGCCGCTTCCACCTGCTGCAGTTGGCCCTGGAGGTAGCCGCGCGAGCCGGAGATAGCGGCGACGCCAATGGTGGCGGACTGCCAGGTTACGGCTTCGTCGAGCTCAGCGACAGAGATGTTGAAGCCGTGGCGGAGCTTGTCCTTGAGGCTGCGGACGACCTGGCGCCGGTCTTTGAGGGAGTGCGCGTGCTCGATGCGTAGCTGGAGGGTGAGGGTCGCGACAGGCATGCGCGTGAGAAAGGGAGAGCCTCGCGGCCCTCCCCTTTGAGCATAAGCCAGCTTACTTCTGGGCCTGCTTGACTTCGGCCTCGATGTCGGTCCACTCATTATCAGCCAGCTTGAGCGAAGCGGCCGCGGTGTTCTCGTCGAGGTGCTTGACGGACGAGGTGCCGGGGATGGGCAGGATGACAGGCGAGCGGTGAAGCAGCCAGGCCAGGGCCAGCTGCGAGACCGAGGCGCCGTGGCGCTTGGCCGCCGTGTCGAGCGGTCCACCCTCATTGGCCAGCTTGCCGGCCGCGACAGGGAACCAGGGGATGAAGGCGATGCCGTGCTTCTCGCAGTACTCGAGCGTGTCCTCGTGCTGGCGATCGCCGATGTTGTACTGGTTCTGCACGCTGACTACTTTGACCAGCTTCTGCACCTGCTCGATCTCGTTCGGCTTCACTTCAGACAGGCCGATGTAGCGGATCTTGCCCTGCTCCTGCAGCTTAATAATTGGCTCGAGCGACTGCTCGACAGGAACCTTGGCGTCGATGCGGTGCAGCTGCCACAGATCGATGCGATCGATCTTGAGACGGCGCAGGCTCATCTCGACACACTGCTGCAGATACTCAGGCCGGCCGACGGGGAACCACTGCTGCGGACCGGTGCGGGTCAGGCCGCCCTTGGTCGCGATGACCAGGTCCTTCGCGTAGGGGTGAAGGGCTTCGGCGATCAGGCGCTCGGAGACTTCTGGGCCATAGGCGTCCGCGGTGTCGATGAAGTTGATGCCGATCTCGACCGAGCGCTGGAGGACGCGCTTGGCTTCCGCGACGTCCTTCGGCTCGCCCCAGATGCCTTCGCCTGTGAGGCGCATGGCGCCATAGCCGAGGCGGTGGATGGGCAGGTCGCCGCCAAGCTGAAAGGTGCCGCTGTCGGCTGCATTGATGGTGGATTCGTGAACTGCTGTTGTTGTCGCCATGCAGATATAGATGAACGCGCATCGCATTCGGTTCCCGTCGCCGGGGCTTTTCTTGAGGAGGTCCGAGGGGGCTCCCTAATCAGACGAGGTGGACTGGAACTGGGCGAGCCTGGCCGCGGCCGGCGGTGCTGTCAGCAGGCTGACGCCGAAGAGGCAGAGGAGTGCGACGGCGAGGGCTGGGAAGATGGCATCGCGGTCGGCCAGCAAGAGCGGCAGATGGGTGTGGACCAGCGGGGTATCCCAGAAGACGGTGATCACGGTGCCGGCGGCGATGGCGGCGACGGCTCCGTTGGCGTTGACACGCCGGGAGTAAAAGGCGGCCAGCACGGCGGGCGTGATGGTGGCGGAGTAGATGGTGTAGGCGTAGAGCGTGGCCTTGAGCACTGACCCGGTATGCAGGGCCTGGTAGAGGGACCATATGCCGAGCAGTACGACGACCAGCCGGGAAACGATCAGGATGCGTTTGTTGGAGGCGTCGCGCGCAATGTAGCGGACGTACACATCGTTGATGAGGTTGGTGGCAGGCGAGAAGAGGTAGTTGTTGGCGGTGGAGATGATCTTGGCAAAGACGGCGCCCATGAGCAGCGCCCCGAGGTAGGTTCCCCAGCCGCCGGGCATGCAGTGAAGCGCGGTAAAGGCGATGATCTCGCGGGGGTTCGGCGAGGCGTGCTGGCGCAGGGCCAGCGTGTGGCCGAGCATGGCGATGATGACGATGGCTGTTTCAAGGATGATGGTGCCGATGATCCAGCCGACCACGGCGCGGCGAGCGTCACGTGCGGATTTGGCCGAGAAGAACTTCTGGTACATGGACTGGTTGCCGAGCATGAGCAGGCAGGTGGGAAGGAAAAGCTCGAGCGCACGGATGGCGGTGTAGTTGCCCATCGCGGTGAAGTGTGACGGGGGAAGGCTGGCCTGGAATGCGGCCCAGCCGCCGGCGGTGTGCAGCAGAACGGGCAGCGAAATCAACAGGGTGATGGTGGCGAGCAGGCCGATGAACAGGTCCATGTAGGCGACGGAGCCCATGCCAGCCAGGGCGGTGAAGCAAATAACGAAGGCCGCGATGATGTATTTGCCCAGCGTGGGCGTGATGACCTGCGGAAAGATGAGGCTGAGGATATCGCCGCCGCCAACGAACTGGTAGGAGGTGATGGCGGTGTAGGCACAGAGGATCGCGATGACGCCGAGGACGCGGGCGCCCTGGCTGTAGCGGGCTTCGAGCAGGTCGGGGATGGTGTACTGGGCGAATTTGCGTGCGCGCGGCGCGATGAAGTAAATGAGCAGCAGCCCGGCCCAGCCGCCGGCTGGCTGCCACAGGGCGACGAGGCCGTGGTTGTAGGCGTTTTCGGAGGTGCCGAGGAGGGTGCCGGAGCCGATCCAGCTGGACAGCAGGGTAAAAACGAGGACGATGGCGGGGAGCGAGCGGCCGGCCAGCAGGTAGTCCTGCCGGGTGTGCGTTTTGCGCAGCTGGGCGAGCGACACGGTGAGTAGGATGAGCAGGATGACGCCAAGAACGGCGGCGTAGAGTGGGTTCAAACGGGGACTCCTCGGGCGCGCGGAAGCGATGCCTGAGTGTAATGGACGCGGCGGAGGGCGCCCGTGGACTGTTCAAGGTGGATGGCTGCCCGCTGCCTGCGGTGCGGCTGGTGCGCCTTTGGCGAGGGTCAACCGCAGGTCCTTCGGCTTCGCTCAGGATGACCCATGTTCTTGTGTGAAAGCCCGGGACGGGGCGCAAAGCAGGTCCGTCGGGTTCGCTCAGGATGACCCATGTTCTTGTGTGGAAGCCCGGGATGGGGCGCAAAGCAGGTCCTTCGGCTTCGCTCAGGGTACCCCTGCTTCTTGCTGGGTGGGTCTTGAAGGCCGGGGCTGGGGCGAGGGGTCAAACGCAGGTCCTTCGGCTTCGCTCAGGATGACCCTGCTTTTGTTGGTGGGCGGGAAAGCTCGCGGTGGGCGCAGAGCAGATCCTTCGGCTTCGCTCAGGATGACCCCTCCGATAGTGGAAGCTCCGTGCTGCCTGGGAACAACAGCGATTGCGCTGGGCTGTGCTGCCGGAGGCCGGCTACAGGGCGCGTACGACCCGGGCGGGCAGGTAGAACAGAGCCGCGACGAGGTGCAGAATGCCGCCGACTGCCAGCCCGGCGAGGCGGAAGGGGAGCAGAAGCAGCCAAATCAGCGGGTAGAGCACCAGGCAGAGCAGGGCTAGCGGCCAGCAGAGAAGTAACAGGATGATCCAGAGAGCGAGACCTAACATGGCGATGGCGCGGACTCGTGTCCGCTACCTCCATCCTCTGGTACGGCGAGGAGGGCGAGGTGGTTCCCGTCAGGCGGGCTTCGGGCGTGCGCCGAAGATGGCGGTGCCGATGCGAATGGTGGTCGAGCCTTCTTCGATGGCGGCTTCAAAGTCGCCGGACATGCCCATGGAGAGGTCATCGAAGCAGAGCCGCGGGTGCCTGGCGGCGACTGTGTCGCGCAGGGTGCGCAGCTGGTGGAAGCAGGCGCGGGCGACGGCGGGGTCGTCCGAGATGGGCGCGACGGTCATAAGGCCGCGGAGTGGAAGGTGGTCGGCGAGGTCGGGCAGGCGCTCGAGCAAGTTGGCCAGCTCGGTGCTTTGCGGAGCGAGGCCCTCTTTCGCTTCCTCGTGGCTGAGCTTGACCTCGATCAGCACCGGCAGCTGGCGGCCGAGGCGCTGCGCACCGTCATGGAGTCGCTGGGCGAGCTTCAGCGAGTCGACGGTATCGATGGCGGAGAAGATTTCCGCGGCGCGGGTGGATTTGTTGGATTG
>CAXTEW010000125.1:0-8329 GCA_964243175.1 uncultured Acidobacteriaceae bacterium | reverse complement strand
TTTCTTTTTCGGGTTTGTTGCCAAGCTGCGTCACATTTGCTCCTTTCACGGTTACAAATGATGCGTCGCGCGGAAGGCACGCACCACGTCGGCAACATCCCGGTGCTCGCCATCGACCTGTTCGTTCATCGTCCGCATGTCGTCGGCTGTGATTGTTCCTGCAAGACTGGCAAACGCGCCGCGCAGCTGCGGCCAATGCTGCAAGGCAGCCGCGCGCACCAGTGGCACTGCCTGGTACGAGGGGAAATAGTGCCGGTCATCCTCCAGCACGCGGAGATGCCGTGCCGCGATGGGACCATCCGTCGAGTTACCCGCGATGATATCCACCTGGTGCGCGCCGAGAGCGCGATACAGCAGGCCGAGATCCATGGTGCGTGGCGCGCCGCTGAAACGCAGCCCGTAGGCCTGTTCCAGACCATGCAGACCGTCGGGCCGCTCCTCGAACTCGTAGCCCACGCCGAGCTGCCACTTAGGCGCCTGTGCCACCGCCTGCGACAGGGTCTGCACAGGTGCGGCGCCGCCGCCATCCGGGCGAACGATCATCGCGAACGTGTTTTCGAAACCAAGCGGCTCCGTGACCACCACGCCGAAGCGCTGCCCATACACCTGGCGCACGATCCGCAGCGACTCAGCCTGGTTCTGCGCCGGGTCGGGCATATGCACCGGCGGCTGTTTCAGGATCGCTGTCAGTGCGGTGCCGGTGTACTCCACATAGGCGTCAATGCGCCCGGAGATCATGGCCTGCTGCGCAATATATGACCCCGCAAGATAGAAGCGGCGATCCACCTTGAGCCCGGTTGTCGCTTCAATGTGCTGGGCGAGCAGTTCGCCCAGCACCACCTGCTCGGTGAAATTCTTGGCGCCGATGACAGGCCGGTCGAAGCGCGGCGGCGCGCAGGAGGTAAGCAGCAGCAACGCCGAAGCGAGGCCGGGAAGCCAGCGCTTCGTCACCGGTCCCGTCCCGGGACACGGAAGCGCTTTTCGGCCAGGCCGAGCAGGGTATCGGCGCCGAGCGCGAGCAGGGCAGCCGGGATCGCGCCGGCCAGGACCAGCCGGTTGTCCACCGAAGCGACACCGCGGAAGATGAACTCGCCAAGACCGCCAGCGCCCACCGCCGCGGCGATCGTCGCTATGCCGACGGCTGTGACGGTTGCTGTGCGCAGGCCAGCCAGGATGACCGAGGCGGCGAGCGGCAGCTCGATCTTGAACAGTCGCTGCGTGCCCGTCATGCCGAGAGCATGCGCCACGTCAATGACAGCAGGTTCGACGCCGCGGATGCCAACATAGGTGTTCCGCAGGATCGGCAGCAGGGCATAGCCGGTCAGCGCCACGATTGCGATGCGAGAGGCGCGCTCCCCGAGCCAGGGCAGCGGCAGCAGAAAACCGAGCAGCGCGAGCGAGGGGATCGTCTGGATGATGTTCGCAATCGTCAGCACCGGCCTGGCCAGGCGGCGGTAGCGCGTCAGCAGGATGCCAAGCGGTACGCCGATGCCGGCGGCAAACAGGAGAGCAGCGCCCGTGAGCCACAGGTGCTCCAGGGTCAGGGCCGCGATCTCGGTCCAGTGTTCCTGTAGAAATCCTGCTGCGAGCAGCGGCGGCAGACCTGCAGTCGCAATCAACGGGCACCCAGCTTGCGTTCGCCGCGGTGGTAAGCCGAAACATATTCGGCGACTGCGTGTCGCTGCGACTTCAGGAACTCGGCCGGGGCCAGATCGGCCTCGATCTTCCCGTCACAAACCAGCACGATACGGTCGGCAAGATACATCGCTTCGTCGAGATCATGCGTGACCAGCAGCACGGTTTTGGGCTGCGCCCGGTCGCGCAGCCGCTGCAGCAAGCCGCGCAGCATGTCCTGCATTTCGGCGCGGGTCAGCGGGTCCAACGCGCCAAAAGGCTCGTCCATCAGCAGGATGGGGGGCTCGGCGGCAAGCGCGCGCGCGAGGCCGACCCGCTGGCGCTGCCCACCTGACAGCTCATGCGGGTAGCGGCGGGCGAAGTGTGCCGGGTTCAGCCCGACCGCGGTCAGCAGCGTGCGTACCTGCTCGGAGAAATGCTTGCGCGCGTGGCCGCCCAGCTCGGGGACCATGGTGATGTTGCGAGCAATTGAAAGATGGGGGAAAAGGCCTGTTTCCTGGATCACATAGCCGATGCCGCGGCGCAGTTCGGTCGGGCTCTTGCGCGCTATGTCTTCGCCGTGGACCCGCACGGTGCCGGAAGAAGGCTTGGCAAGCCGGTTGACCATGCGCAGCAGCGTGGTCTTGCCGGAACCACTCCGGCCGAGCAGCGCCGTCACGGTCCCAGCCTCCAGCGCGAGGTCGATGCCCTCGAGCAGCGGGCGTCCTTCCGCTGTCAGCAGGTGGACGCCTAGAAACTCGATTGCTGCAGCCATGGGAGCACCTTCCGTGGGGCGGCCAGGCTATTCCGCGGGCGCTGCGGGTTGGTCCGTCCCGTCACCCGCTGGCATCAGGGTTGACGGGCCCGCGCCCTTGACGCGGACCACGGTGATCTTCGAAAAGCCTTCCTTGAACGATGGCGAACGAAGCCGCTCGGCCATCTTCTGCATGACGTCTTCCGACACCACGCGCTCCCGGCGCCGGTTGCGCTCCATGCAGACCTCGAAAGGAACATCGAAGAACACTGCGTGGACGTCGTAGCCAAAGCTCTTCGCCATCTTGATCCACTGGCGACGCTCGTGGGGCGACAGGTTGGTGGCGTCGACATAGTTCCAGGGCATCTTGGCGATGAGACGCGCGCGCAGCAGGGAACGCAGGGTCGAGAAGACCAGTCCCTGGTAGCGCTGCTCGGTTATGTCGTCAAACAGGATGGTGCGCAGCATGTCGCTCGACAGCGGCTGGACGGCACGCCGTTTAAACCATGTTGTCTTGCCCGAACCGGGAAGGCCGATGGTAAGAACGACGAAGCCTCTTGGCGCACGGGGGCTGGTTGCCTGGGCTGCGGGCGGTGGCGTCGAGGGTGAGTCGGGCTGAGTTTCGTGGACCAGCTTGCCAGCAGGTTCGTCGAAGACCGGCTGCCCCTGCTCGTCCCCATCACCAACTTCCGCGCCGTCGAAGTCCTCGGCATCATCAAAGCCGCCGACCTCGGGAAGTTCGGCGTCTGCGAAGCTGCCTTCAGGCTCAGCCAGGCTGTTCGACGCGGGCTGCTGCGGCTCGGTGCGCCGGTCCGGCGCGCTTTCTGCATAGGAGGGGCGCAATGGCGCCAGCTGCCCCTGTGGTAGTTCCTGGCCGATCTTTCCTGTGGACTCCGATTCGTTCGGGCCACGCTTTCCGCGTCGTCTCATGATTGTTTCGCGCCACCATTCGCGCATGCCTTGGATGGTACACAGGTCAATACAGTGCTGCAATCCTGGTGCAAATGCCGCCCGCTGCCTGCAGGGAAGAAGCCCTGGAACCGCTGCCTGCCGCCCTCGCAAAGACGCTGCTTGCGATGCTAGCATCGAGTTTGCAGTTTGACCCGGAAGAGGAGCACCCGCAATGGCAGTGAAGGTAGGCATCAATGGTTTTGGTCGCATTGGCCGCAACGTCCTGCGCACCGCGATGGGCAACCCCGAGATCGAGTTTGTAGCGATCAACGATCTGACCAGCCCTGTCACGCTCGCCCACCTGCTTAAGTACGACTCCATCCTCGGCAACCTGCCCAACGACATCCAGGCAACCGAAGGCGCGATAACCATTGATGGCAAGACGATCAAGGTATTTGCCGAGCGCGAGCCACAGAAGCTGGACTGGAACTCGACCGGCGCCCAGATCATCATCGAGTCCACCGGCCATTTCACAGATGCCACCAAGGCTTGCCAGCATCTAGGGGGATCAGTGAAGAAGGTCATCATTTCCGCTCCGGCGACCAATGAGGACATCACCCTGGTGCTGGGCGTGAATGAGGACAAGTACGTCGCTGCCAAACACCACATCCTCTCCAATGCATCCTGCACAACCAACAGCCTGGCGCCGGTAGTGAAAGTGATGCATGAGACCTTCGGTATCGTGTCCGGCATCATGACCACGATCCACAGCTACACCAACGACCAGGTCATCCTCGACTTTCCTCATAAGGACCTGCGCCGTGCGAGGGCTGCCGCCCTCTCGATGATTCCGAGCTCAACCGGGGCTGCCAAAGCGCTGAAGCTCGTCATCCCGGAGATTGCAGGCAAGCTGGACGGCTTCGCGATCCGGGTGCCGACACCGAACGTGTCGCTGGTAGACCTGACATTCGTCGCGGAGAAGCCTGTTTCCGTGCAGAGCGTCAACCAGGCATTCAAGACAGCAGCAGCAGGGCCCCTGCAGGGCATCCTTGGGTATGAAACGCAGCCGCTTGTTTCTGTCGACTTCCGCGGGGACTCCCGGTCCTCGATCATCGATGCCGAACTCACCAAGGTCGTGGGGCAGTCAGTCAAAGTGCTGTCCTGGTACGACAACGAGTGGGGCTACTCGAGCCGGGTACGCGACCTGATCACCTTTGTTGCCGGGAAAGGTTTGTAAGCCGGGTAGCGCCCGCATCGCCGCGACCTGTCGACACACGGTCTCACTCAGCCGCACCATTCAGCCGCAATACTTAGCACGTCTGGAGTTCCGAGTCACCATGTCCAAGCTTTCCATCCGCGATCTCGATCTTAAGAACAAGCATGTCCTCATCCGCGTGGACTTCAATGTCCCGCTCAGCGAGGACGGGTCCGAGATCACTGACGACACGCGCATCCGTGAAACCCTGCCGACGATCAAGTACGCCCTGGAACACCGGGCCAAGCTCATCCTGGCATCGCACCTGGGACGCCCCAAGGGCAAACCTACCCCCAAATACAGCCTGCGACCGGTGGTGGATCGGCTGCGCCTGCTGCTCGATCACGCTATCGGCGAGAAGATCAACGTAGGCTTCTCGCCCGACTGTGTCGGCGAAATCGCACAGGAGCTTTCACGGCAGCTGGAGTCGGGACAGGTGCTGCTGCTCGAGAACCTGCGCTTCCACCCGGAAGAGGAAGCCAATGATGCGGCGTTTGCAAAGAAGCTCGCATCGCTGTGCGAGATCTACGTGAATGACGCATTCGGCACCGCGCACCGGGCGCACGCCTCGACGGAGGGCATCACGCACCACGTCAAGCAGGCTGCCGCAGGCCTGCTGATGGAGAAGGAGCTCGATTTTCTGGGCCGGGCCCTGGGGCTCAGTGAAGGCGCCGGCCTGCCCGCGAAACCTTTTGTCGCAATCCTCGGCGGGGCAAAGGTGTCCGACAAGATCGGCGTTATCGAGAACCTGCTTGGCAAGGTCGACGCACTGCTGATCGGCGGCGGCATGGCGTATACCTTTTTGAAAGCAAGAGGTCAGGGCACGGGCAAGTCACTCGTGGAAGCAGACAAGGTCGAGCTCGCGGGCAGCATGTTGAAGCGAGCGGAGGAGCTGGGTGTTCGCTTTCTGCTGCCAGGCGATCATGTCCTGGCCGACCGTTTTGCTCCGGATGCAGCCACGCAGGTGTTTTCGGGTACCGGCGATTTTCCCGCCGAATGGATGGCCCTCGATATCGGGCCGGAAACGGTGAAGAGCTTTTCGGATGAAATTGCGAGGGCGTCAACGATCGTCTGGAATGGGCCGATGGGTGTGTTTGAGCTGCCGGCATTTGCGCAAGGCACCACAGAAATCGCCAGGGCGGTTGCCGCCAATGCAGCGGCGGTGACGGTGGTTGGCGGCGGCGATTCGGTCGCTGCCATCAAGCAGGCCGGCGTAGCCGACGGCATCAGCCACATATCTACCGGCGGCGGCGCGTCGCTCGAGTTCCTCGAGGGCAGGAAGCTGCCCGGGGTTGAAGCGCTGACGGAGAAGTAGCCGGGAGCGCGGGCAGCGGCGGTTCGCGTCCGCAGGATACTGGAAGAAGCTCGAAGCAAGGCAGGAGATCGCACATCGCAAGTCCGCGCAAGCCGCTGATCGCAGCCAACTGGAAGATGTTCAAGACGCCAGACGAGGCATGTGCCTATGCCGACGCGTTTCTGCCGCTGGTTGCGGGGCATACCCGGGATGAGATCGCTATCTGCCCCACCTTTCTCGCGCTCCAGTCTTTCTCGGCGCGGGTGCGGGGTCATTCTATCTTTGTCGGCGCGCAGGATATGCACTCCGAGGCGCAGGGCGCATACACGGGGGAGATCGCAGCGCCCATGCTCAAGGCAGTCGGCGTGTCGCACGTCATCCTTGGCCACTCCGAGCGACGCCACTACAACCATGAGAGCGACTGGGACGTGAATCGCAAGCTGCATGCCGCTCTCAAGCAGCAGGTGATCCCGATCGTGTGCATCGGCGAGGTGCAGGAAGAACGCGAAGAAGGCCGCACCAACGACGTGCTGCTGCGCCAGCTGAAGATTGGCCTTGAGGGCATTCGTGAAGCGGAAGCCGCTCCCATCGTGATCGCGTATGAGCCGATCTGGGCGATTGGCTCAGGGCAAAGCGCGTCGCCGGAGATCGCGGATGAGACACACGCCTTTATTCGTGGGGCCGTGCGAGAAAGGCTGGGCGACGCAATTGCGGATGGCATGCGCATCCTGTATGGCGGCAGTGTGAAGCCGCAGAATACCGCGGCACTGATGCAGAAGAACGAGATCGATGGAGCGCTGGTGGGCGGCGCCAGCCTGGACCCCCAGTCCTTTGCGCAGATCGTGAAGTACTAGGTTGCAGCCCAGGCAGGCAGGGCTCATGGAAGCGAACGGAGGGCGACATGGAGCATCCGGTGGCGTTAGCCGACGCGTGCGCGTCGTTGACAGAGCTCTTCAGTCCACGGGTCGTAGGACGAGTCAACGACCAGTACCTGAAGGTTGCGCGGGTGCAGGGAGAGTTTCCCTGGCACGCACATGCAGCCGAGGACGAACTGTTCCTGGTGTTGAAGGGAGCGCTGCGCATCGGGCGCAGCGCAGAGGACGGCGGCCCAGTGACGCTGAAGCCGGGTGAGGTGTTCATTGTGCCGCGAGGGATGCGACACAACACGAGCGCCGCGGAGGAAACGTGGCTTGCGCTGTTCGAGCCTGTGACGACAGCGCACGCGGGGGACGCGGAGACCACGATGGGGCGATCGCTCGATGACCAGTTACGGCCGCTGATTTGAGAGTGTTGGTCGTCTGAGCAGAATGCTGTGCGAGGGCAAGCGAGCCCGCAAGCAGGCCGCTAGAGAGAAACTACTTAGTGGTCCTCGACCATGCCGCCCGCAGGATCGACGATCACTTCGCCCATTGTATGGTCCGGCTCCTCGACATAGTGGCCGTTGAATGAACTGGGCACGCCGTCTTCGTGGTTCACCGTGAAGACGTGGCCCATCTTCTCTCGCTTGACGTCGAGATAGTGTTCGAAGCTTTCTTCGACCGGGACCACGGCAGAGACACGCTCCACAACCTGGATCCCGCCACGCTCGAGTGCCGCCACCTTTTCAGGATTATTCGTCAGCAGCCGTACCGCTGGAACCTTGAGCTCGTGCAGCATGGCTGCCTGTAGCTGGAAGTCGCGGCAGTCGGCACGGTAGCCGAGTTCTACGTTTGCCTCGACCGTGTCGCGGCCCTGCTCCTGCAGCTCGTAGGCTTTGAGCTTGGCCATCAGCCCGATGCCGCGCCCTTCCTGCTGGTCGTAGAGGATAATGCCCGCGCCCACGGCACGGATCGAGCGCAGCGCAAGCTCCAGCTGCAGCCGGCAGTCGCAACGCAGCGAGTGAAACACGTCACCAGTCAGGCATTGGGAGTGGATGCGGACCAGGGGCGGCGCGCTGTGAATGTCACCCATGATTAGTGCCACGGCTTCTTCCTTTTCGAAGAGGCGGGCCGGCTGCGACTCGTCGCACGGCGTGTGACCGGTCAGCTCGCCGGTAAAGCCCAGGATGCGGAAGTCGCCCCAGCGGGTAGGCAGCGCAGTGTCAGCAACCTTGGTGACTTGAACGAGCGCCATGGGCTGATTATACGAGTGGGCCAGGCCGGTTCCCGCGCTCCACGGCACTGCCGTTGGTTACCCGTGAGAGTAGAGTGGTGCTGTGCTCGACCCTAAGCTGATCCTGATTACGCTGTTGATCAAGCTCGGCGTGGCTGCGGCTGTGTCGAGTGCGCTGGGCCGCTCGCGCTCATTCCAGCGACTGCTCTTCGCCGAGGACCGGCGGCTTGGGCAGCAACTCCGTCTCATCCTCTTTATCTGTGTTCCCCTGGCGCTCGGTGTGTGGGTGCGGGTCACCGTGCCGAATTTCTACGCGGCCGATATCGCGTTTGAGACCACCATCATCCTGGGCGTGCTGCTTGGGCCGCTCTCCGCCATGCTGGGCGCGGCCATGCTGTCCATCCCCTCCATGCTTCACCACGAATACCTC
>CAXTEW010000124.1:3134-8400 GCA_964243175.1 uncultured Acidobacteriaceae bacterium | reverse complement strand
CATGCGCACCCAGGCCGACCTGATCGACCAGCTGTTCAACTCCAGCGAAAAGCGGCTGGCAAGGGTCCTGCTGCTCATGGCGGAATTCGGCTCGGAAGGAGAGCAGGAGACAATGATCCCGCCCATCACCCAGGAAACACTGGCCGAGATGATCGGCACCACCCGATCCCGGGTGAGCTTCTTTATGAACCGTTTCCGCAAGCATGGGTTCATCGAGTACAGCGGCCGTATTCGGGTCCACAAGTCCCTGCTCAACGTCGTACTGCACGACTAGCCGTCACTGCGCTGGTAGCAGCTGGCGGGTTTCTTCAGGCTGCTACCAGGGATCGGCACCCCCGCGCCTTCCTGCTGCGCCGGGGGCTGTTCACTAAACCGACTTGATGCTTGTAGCCAGGGTGGTGCGATATTCCGCCCAACGCTTCTTCTGGGCCTGCGAGATACGCATCCGGCCCTCGGGCGTAAATGCGCGCTTCTCCTTGGAGGGAAGGTTGGCGATCCCTCCGCCGAAGTACTCGGTGCTCGATAGCTTAAGAAGCTGCAGCATCTGCTGTAGCCTGACTAGCTCTTCGTCGATAGCGGTGATTAGGTCTTCCCGTGTCATGCTGCCTCTCTTGCGTTCTTCTCGGGACCTGGTGTCTCTGTGAAGCTGGGGCTCCCTTGCGGGCACATTCCAGAAACATACAGAGGTCTACGCGGAGTTATTAAGCTGATAGTAGTTAGAAGAGAAGAGAGTTTCCGTATACTAGCGAACACTTTTCCCACTATTACTGGATTTCCTCCCTCCCAGCCGCACGGGCCTGCTTTCACTCGGGAAAAGCGCCAGTCTGGCCGTGAATTCACGGCATCCTTGCTCCGCAGAGGGCGTGGGAGCCAGGGCCGCGCGTGAGTTAACAGGTTGAGTAACTAGCTTTGGTAAGAGCCAGGTAACTACTCGCTAGTCAGCGAGTAAGTGGAGGAGCGCGTGCGTCCCCATGCAGCTGGCGCACGCAAAGGGCTCGCTGGCAGCGGAGACGCCGCAACGCAGAAAGCTCCTCCCACGCCGGGAGGAGCTTTCAGTTACCGTTACCGGGTGGTTGCTACAGGCGGGCCGGGTTGGTTCCCTCGGTCGCCACACCGAGCTCCGCAAAGTCTGCCTGCGCACTGGCCTTGTCGAAAGCACCATCGCGGGCCAGCCGCGAGAGCGTTGCTGCCACGATCGACGCGGCATCGTTCTCGAAGTGGCGCCGCAGGTGTTCGCGATTGTCGCTGCGGCCAAAGCCATCGGTCCCCAGTGTGACCAGGCGGCCGCCCAGCCAGGGTGCCAGCTGGTCGGGCAGCGTCTTCATGTAGTCGCTTGCCGCGATAATCGGGCCTCGCGCGTCACCCAGAGCAGTCAGCAGGTATGGCTGGCGCTCTGTGTCAGCCGGGTGCAGGCGGTTCCAGCGTTCTGCTTCCAGCGCGTCGCGCCGCAGCTCGTTCCAGCTGGTCACGCTCCATACATCCGCTGCGACGCCGTACCTTTCCGCAAGGGTCGCCTGGGCACGCAACGCCTCATTCAGGATCGGCCCGGAAGCCAGCAGCTGGGCTACGGAAGTCTGGGCAACGGCACCATTCTTCCCCTTCTTTGGCGGTGCGCCCTTCTCCGGAGCATCCGGAGCCACCTGGAAGCGGTACAGTCCGCGCACAATCCCCTCACGGACGGACTGGCCCTCGCTGTCGCCGGGCATTGCCGGCATCGCGTAGTCCTCGTTGTACATGGTGATGTAGTAGAAGCAGGACTCGCCCTCCGCATACATACGGCGCATGCCGTCTTCAAGGATCACGGCCAGTTCGTACACGTAGGCAGGGTCGTAGCTCATGCAGGTCGGCACGGTGCTGGCCAGCAGGTGCGAGTGGCCATCCTGGTGCTGCAGACCCTCGCCGAGCATGGTCGTGCGGCCGGCGGTGCCGCCCATCAGGAAGCCCTTGCCGCGCGAGTCCGCAAATGCCCAGATCATGTCGCCGACGCGCTGGAAGCCGAACATCGAGTAGTACATGTAGAAGGGAATCGAAGGCAGGTTGTAGTTAGAGTACGCCGTACCGGCCGCAGTAAAGCTCGCCATGGAGCCGGCCTCGGTGATGCCTTCCTCCAGGATCTGCCCGTCCTGTTCCTCACGGTAGTACAGCATCACGTCCGAGTCGTGCGGCTTGTACTTCTGGCCCTCGCTGGCGTAGATACCTACCTGGCGTACCGCTGACTCAAGCCCGAAAGTCCGTCCTTCGTCGGGAACGATCGGCACGATCAGCTTGCCGATCTTTGGTTCCTTCATCAGGGCGCGAAGGATCGAGACAAAGCCCATGGTGGTTGAGACCTCGCGGCCTTTTGACCCGGCTGTCCACTCCGCATAAAAGTCGAGCGTCGGCGCGGTGAAGTCGATGGCCGGCACGCTGCGTGCAGGCAGGTAGCCGCCCAGAGCCTTGCGCCGTGCCTGCATGTACTGGAGCTCGGGCGCGTCCGCTGCTGGCTTGTACGGCTGTGCATCCTTGGCCTGCTGCTCGGACAGCGGCAGGTCGATCTGCTTCACAAACGCGACCAGCGCGTCATCGGTGAGCTTCTTTTCCTGGTGCGAGGCATTGCGGGCCTGCGTGTTAGCAAAGCCGTAGCCCTTGACCGTCTTGGCCAGGATCACTGTCGGTCCGCCCTGGTGCTCGGTCGCCTGCTTATACGCGTTGTAGATCTTGGCCGGGTCATGGCCGCCACGATGCAGTGCGCCGATCTGTTCGTCCGTCATGTCGGCAACCAGCTCCAGCAGCTCTGGATACTTGCCGAAAAACTCCTTGCGCAGGTAGGCGCCGCCCTTGGCTTTGAACGCCTGGAAGTCGCCATCGACGCACTCTTCCATGCGCTTCAGCAGCAGCCCGGAGTGGTCGCGCTCAAAGAGTTTGTCCCAGTCCGAGCCCCAGATCACCTTGATGACATTCCAGTTCGCGCCGCGGAACACGCCTTCGAGCTCGTCGATGACGCGCATGTTGCCGCGTACCGGCCCGTCCAGCCGCTGCAGGTTGCAGTTGACGACGAAAACCAGGTTGTCGAGCTTTTCACGCGAGGCCATCGTGATCGCGCCGAGGGTATCGACCTCGTCCGTCTCCCCATCGCCGACAAAGGCCCACACCTTGCGGGGCGTCCGCTCGATCAGCGAGCGGTTTTCAAGGTAGCGCATGAAACGGGCCTGGTAGATCGCGTTCAGTGGGCCGATGCCCATGGAAACAGTGGGAAAGCGCCAGAAGTCCGGCATCAGCCAGGGATGCGGGTAGCTTGAAAGCCCGGGCTTGCCGCGCAGCTCGTGCCGGAAATGAGCGAGGCGTTCTTCGTCGAAGCGGCCTTCGAGGAACGCTCGCGCGTAGACGCCCGGCGAAGCGTGTCCCTGGAAGTAGATGAAGTCGCCAGGCTGGTCGCCGGCCTTGCCCGGATAGTTGGCATGGAAGAAGTGGTTGAAGCCAACCTCAAGCAGCGTCGCGAGCGAGGAGTAGGTGGCGATATGGCCGCCAATGCCGGCATCCTTCTTGTTCTGCCCGTGCACCATGGCCATGGCATTCCAGCGGATCAGGCTCTCGACCTTGCGCTCGAGCTCACGATCGCCGGGGTAGGGGACTTCCTCGTGCTTCGGAATGGTGTTGCGGTACTCCGTGATGAGCTCGCCAGGAGCCTGGATGCCGGCCTCACGGGCGCGCTTGCGGAGCGCGTCCATCAGCGAAGCGCCCTGCTCCGCCCCTTCCGCGACGATGACTTCGTCGAAGGCCTCGAGCCACTCAGCAATCTCGCTCTGGAACTCTGCCTCTACCGGGACAGCTGTCTTGGTGGCCATGGGTGCGCTCCTCGCGGCTGGGGAAAATTGTAGGCTGCCCACGCGACGCAGCGCCGTGGCAGCAGAAGTACGCAGCTAGTGTACGGGGAAGCGGGCGTCGTCTGCGCGCGTCCCGGCGCCTGCTAGCGTGTGCCGTGGCTCTTGTGGCTGGCTACGGTTGCACCAGCCGTGGCGGAGACCGCCTGGTCCAGGTACGGGTACAGCATCTGCGGATCGGTGACCTGCACAAACGAGTGGCCCGGGTCATGGCTGTGCGCAGTCACGATCCAGACCGTCGGCGTCCGGTTCACGCCCAGCTGCCGGCCCAGGTCCCGGTCGGCATTGATCTCGGCAGCCAGCTTGCCCTGCGGATCGACCACGAACGGCATGGCCACGCCGTGGTCCTTGGCAAACTTCTGCGTCGCCTGGTCCAGGTCGTCCTTGGTGCTGATCGCGGCCTGCTGCGCGAAGATGGTGTTGCGGTAGTCGTCACCCAGCTTGGGCGACTTGCTATCAAACCAGCGCGCGTTGGTCGCAGCCTGGAAGCTCCAGTTATGCTGCGGCAGTGGGAAATCATGCCGCATCCACGGCACCTTGTACTTGGCTGCTGCTGCCATCAGCGTCGGGTTCTCGGCGCCGCAGGCCGGGCACTCCAGGTCCGCGAATTCCACGATGGCGACGTTGGCACCAGAGGGCGGCTTGAGTGCTGCATTCTCCATCATGGACTGCGGTACCTGCGGCTGCTGCGAGAACTGCGCGTGCGATGCGGCTGGCACCAGCGCAAGCGCGCACCCCAGGCTCACCATCAGCTTCGATACCAGGCGGGACATGGCGCCATGTTTCGCCATTCCCGCGGGGCAGCGTTGCTCGGCTGCCCGGGTGCTGTGTGACAGGCTCATACCAATACTCATGATGTTCGCTCTCCGTATCGCTCGCCATGCCGGCGGCAGAATGTGCCGCGCCGGCTGTAAACTCTAGCTACTGGTTCGGTCCGTTTGTTCCATGAGGGCGGCCTGCCGCAGGCAGTTGCCCGGGAGAGACCATGCGCGTCCTGCTGTCACTGCTCGCAACCCTTGGCATCATCGTATCTTCGCTCGCGTTGCGGGTCCACTACTCCACCGACGTGCAGCCCTGTGATATCAATGCCCGCTGGGATTGCGGTGTTGTCAACCACAGCCGCTTCGCCATGCTGCACGGGGTGCCGGTCGCCGCGATCGGCATCGCCGGCTACGCGCTGCTGTTGCTGCTGACGGTTTTTGGACTAAGGAAATTGCTGCTGGTAAGCGCGGCGGCGGGTTTCTGCTACGCGCTCTACCTCACCCACATTGAGCGCGACCTGCTGCAGGTCTGGTGCCTGTACTGCGTCTGCTCGCAGGCGGTCATCGCGCTGCTTACCCTGTGTGCCGCCGGCTGGGTCGCCATGGGCCGCCGCCGCGAGCCCGCCCTCCAGCGTCAGCTCAGCT
>CAXTEW010000124.1:0-3034 GCA_964243175.1 uncultured Acidobacteriaceae bacterium | reverse complement strand
TACAGCTTGAACAACTCACGCAGCCGGCGGGTCTGGGTCCGGCTCACCGGCACCTCCGACGACTTCTTGTCATCCATGCGGAGCTGGTAGCTGCTCTTGAACCATGGCACCACCTCGCGAATGTGGTTCAGGTTGACCACGTAGGATCGGTGCGCGCGCCAGAAGATCGCCGGGTCCAGCAGCTCGAGCAGCTCTTCCAGGGTGCGGCACTTGGACTGGCCTTCGAGCGTGGAAGTGGTCACGTTGATCGTGCCATCGTCTACCGCGGCAAAGCAGATGTCTCGCTGGTCGACCAGCAACAGACGTGAGCCGGCCTGCAGCACGATCTTGCTCGAGGCCTGTGATTTGCTGGCGCTGGTCTGCTCGATCAGTCGAAGGATGGCGGATAGCTGGGCTTCTGCCCCCGGCAGCAGCGCGTCCGGGTTCCCGCTCCCATCCCGACCGGCCCCGCTCGCGGCTCGCTCGTGGACCCGGGTGCGTGCACGGCCAAGGGCCTGCAGCACCCGGGTGCGGTCAAAGGGCTTCAGCAGATAGTCGATAGCATTGACGTCGAACGCGCGCACCGCGTAGTGGTCAAACGCCGTGGCGAAGATGATCTGGGGAATCGATTCAGCGCCGCCCAGCTCCAGCAGCTTGCGCAGAACAGCAAACCCATCGAGTCCGGGCATCTGCACATCCAGGAACACCACGTCCGGCCGATGGGTGCGGATCAGGTCAACGGCTTCAATCCCGTTGCTGCCGCTGGCCAGCACTTCCACGTCGACGTCGGTCTCGAGGAGAAACTCGAGCTCTTCGCGGGCCAATGCCTCGTCATCGATGATCAGGGCAGTCAGGGGCATGTTCTGGGGCATGGTCTGGATGGGGACTGCCTGAGTATACGGCGGTTGGACGCAGCTACTCCTCATCCCGGAAGGCGTACAGCCGTTGCGGCGTCTTCTCGTGCGCCCGGTCATACCCGCACTCGATACAGAACCGATCGGTCAGGCCCATGCTGGTGTAGCAGCGCTGGCAGCTGGCCGAGAGCTGGTACGCGCACTGCGGGCAAAAGTGATAACTCTGCTGCACCTTGCTGCTGCAGGCCGGACAAAGGCTGATGAGCGGCTCCCGGAGCAGAAAGTAAAGCACCGCGCCTACCCCTCCCGGGAGCATCAGGCAGATCACTACCCAGGCCCGCGCCTGCATCCCGCGGCGGGCCGTATCCCGGGAGATGTAGCCGACCATGAGCATGTAAAAGGCCGCTAGCTCGCTCCAGGTCAGGGCGAAGAAGAGCCTGGGTGCGAATGGTAGCTGGTGATGCCGGTGAGCGGGCACGATAACCCAAAAGATGTAGAGAACAGAGACAAAGGCGAAGAGCGCCGCAGCGATCGACCAGCGTGGAAGAAGCCGCAGCTCAGAGGAAATGCTCGATCTGCCTGCCTCGTAGGAGTGGCGGTCGTGTTGTGTCAAGGGAAGGCCCATGGATACCCTGCGGCGTGTTCCTGCTGTACGAGCCGAAGTTGCCGGCGACCGGAACCCAGGCTCGTATTTACTTCAAAGAAGCGCGATTGCGCACGGTCTGCAGCGTTTGCCGATCGCCACCGAGCAGAAAAAGGCCCGCGGCGACCGCACCAAAGAGGGTCATGCCCAGCGCGACAAGCATACCGGGAAGATCAAGCAGTGTTTCCCCCGCCAGCATGTCATCGATACCAGACCATAGGGCGGGAGCGAGCGCTATCGTCAGTCCGCCGGTAAGCAGGAGCGCGATGACCAGGTTCTTCCGCCCCTGCTCCCGATCGGTGCGCTGATCCATGACGGCGTTATAGACAGCCCGGCGCGTGCGCAGTGAGAGAGCGCGATCCGCCGGAGCATCGTGCCCGGTCAGTGCGGCGATGACCTGCCGGTCTGGCCCCGCACCCGGCGCCGCTTCATCCAGGATGTGAGGCGAAGCACCCGCGGTGTGGGGCAAAGCATTGGCCCGGTCGTCCATCCTGGTCTCCCGCACCATCACAGCGCCTCTTCGGCTGCGCGCCTGGTTGCCTGTTCCACAAAGGGGCGGAGTGCAGCCAGGCCACGATAGAGCCGCGACTTCACGGTCGACAGTGGAGCACCCGTCACGCTGGCGATCTGGTCCAGCGCCAGCTCTTCATGGAAGCGCAGCACCAGCACTTCCCGGTGTAGCGGTTCAAGGGTCAGCAGTGCTTCGGCAACCAGCGCGCTGTTCTGCTGCGACAGGTAGTTATCAAACGGAGTAGGTCCGTTGCTGACTACCTCGAATGGCCGGTCATCTTCTGACTTTTCCGACATTTCTTCGAGGCTCAGCATGGTGCGCCGGCGCCGGAAGTCAATGACCAGGTTGCGCGCGATGGTGAAGAGCCAGGTGTCGAAGCGCGCGCTGCCATTGAACTGCGACCCACGCAGAAGCACCCGCATCCAGGTTTCCTGGAAGAGATCCTCGGCCAGCTCCCGGTTGCTGGTCAGGTACAGCAGGTAGCGCAGCAGCCGGTGCTGGTACTCGACGATCAGCTGGTCCAGCAACAGGGGGTCCCGCTGCTTCAACCGCTCAGCGATCTCCGTGCTTGCCGTACCTGCGATCCCTCGGAAGGATTGTGCCTGGGTGCTCATTTCAGTCATTCAGACGCCAGCGGCACCGGAAAGACGCGCATGATTGCAGGAAAAAGCGCAACGCCCTAGTTTGTGGCGTTGCACCGGCCCCTGCGCCATGCGACCGATACACTGGGAGGAATGGATATTTTGTACGGCCTGCATCCCGTGGAAGAGGCTGTGCTCGCCGGTTCACGCACCTTTGACCATGTCTGCCTGGCGCGCGACCGGGCGGACGCCAAACTGGAACGCATCGCCGCGCTGTGTCGTGATCGCGGCATCCGGCTGCGCATGGAGCCGCGCGACCACCTGACCGAGCTGGCCAAGACGGCGGCCCACCAGGGAGTGGTGGCCGTTGTGCGGCCCAAGGTTCTCGCGGACCTGGAGGACTTCCTGGTGCCGCGGCAGGGCCATGCGCCCCTGCTGCTGGCGCTCGATGGGCTGGAAGATCAGC
>CAXTEW010000123.1:0-8605 GCA_964243175.1 uncultured Acidobacteriaceae bacterium | reverse complement strand
GTCAACGACGACCTGTACGCCTGTGCGAACGGGATCAACGATGGCAAGTACGCCTACAACAATGTGCAGCAGTACGATCTCACCTGGTACCACAAGTTCTCGAAGTCGATCCACATGGCAAGCGAGACGTGGTACATGTACCAGCGTGATGTCGCGGCTGTGGGCGGGCC
This sequence comes from uncultured Acidobacteriaceae bacterium, assembly GCA_964243175.1. Lineage (GTDB taxonomy): Bacteria > Acidobacteriota > Terriglobia > Terriglobales > Acidobacteriaceae > EB88. The sequence continues at coordinate 8,435 of CAXTEW010000123.1, read as the reverse complement.
AGTTGCGCCTGAGAAAGGAACCAACGGCGCACACTGCCTCCCCAGCGAAGCGGCCTGCACTGCTCCTGAGTACGCCGCTGTCAACTACATCCAGAAAGAACTATCGGCGCACGATTACCTTTCGTTCCGCTCGGACTTTCTCAATGACAAGAAAGGCCAGCGGACTGGCTACCAGACGCGCTACTCAGAAAACACGCTGAGCTATAACCACTGGGTTGGCAGCACGATCCAGCTGCGCCCGGAGATTCGGTTCGATCACTCCTGGGATCTCGCCGGCTACGACAATGGCGCGCACCGCAGCCAGTTCACGGCCGCCTCTGATCTCATCTTTCATTTCTAACCTGGGTCAGGACGATGAAAGATCGCTGACTCCGTGACGATCGCGTCGAGCGCGATATCGTGCGGCTGAGGATAGATGGTCTCGAGCCTCGCTGCGTCAAAGCTCACACCTATGGTGAAAGTTTTGTGGCTCAGCGAAGCCAGGGTACGGTCATAGTAGCCGCCGCCATAACCCAGTCTGTAACACGCCGCATCGAAGCCGACGATGGCTATGAGCAGGACATCCGGAGTGACAACCGAAACGGCAGTGGGAAACTGGATTCCGTAAACACCCGTGCTCATCGCGTCACCAGGCTTCCACCCGCGAAACTGCAGAGCTGCTCCCCTCCGGATAACAACCGGCAGAGCCGCAGAGCCGCCAGCCTCGAAGACCTGGTCGAGAAAGGGCTGTACGCTGATTTCCGCGCGAATCGGCCAATAGGCTCCGACTTCTCCCTGCCACAGGTGCCCGTAATGCGATGCCAGCCGATCGAGCACGCGCTGACTTCGCTGCCCATGATCGGGCGGAGACATGGCAGCGCGTTCCGCAAGCAGCCGCTGCCTCGTGGCCGCTCGCCACGCCTTCGCTGCGTCATTGTCCATTGCAGGTGTCCCTCCGGCACTTCGGCGCAGAGCCTTACAGCAGGATGCTGACTCGAAGCAGCAGCCGCTCCGCCCTAGTCACCATCGTCGTCTTTCTTAATCGGGCGTGAGGGCTGGTGGAGTAATTGCGCCGGTAGCGGCTGTGACCCTTTCGCGTCTTTCCACAGGATCGCATTGAGCTCCGCGGTCGGCGCCTGGTCTGCGTGCGAAAAATCCATGCGCGCCGACTGCCTGGCGCCCGGGGACTGCTGCGTGTTGGCCTGGTAGATCAAGCCATTGTCGCGATTGCTTGTGTCGGCAATGTACGGCGGCTGGTCTCCATCACCAGAGAAGAGCGGCGCGATCAATGGAGCGAACGCGTCATTGTTATTCATAGGTGGCAGCCCCAGCAGGCTTTCCATGGTGCGGATGGTGCTGACGGTTGTGTAGAAGTGGTGATCGACAAAGGGCGATCCACCAGCAGCGCGCGGCGCATATTTGCTGATCACCAGGTGAATGCTGCGGTGGGCGTCGACATGGTCCGCACCATCCTGCGCGTCGTCCTCCAGGATAAAGAAAGCAGTATCCTGCCAGTACGCGGTATGCGATACGGCTTCTACCGCGCGACCGACAGCCAGGTCATTGTCTGCGACAGATGCGGACGGCCGGGGCATCCCCGGGCGCGTGCCCGCGGTGTGATCGTTCGGCAGACGCAGTTGGATGAAGTCAGGCATGGTGTCTTTGCCAGCGGCCCGGTCGCTGCTCCACTGCTTGAACCTGGTGAGAAACTCCGCCACCCGCAGCTGGTCAGGGAAGTCGATCTCGAAGTCAGGGTACTGCGGGTCGAAGTGGCCCTGCAGCTCTGCCTTGGTCGCGGTGTTGCTCGCGATCATCGGTATCGCCCAGGGATAGGGGCTGGCGCCTCCACCGTAGTTCGCCGGGATCGCTTCACCCTTGTGGATAGCAGCGCGCGGGCAGCCCGTGGTGGTTGGTTCCGGCGTTCCTTCAAGCGGCGACTGCTGCCTGGTCGCTGGTGCTTTCTCGACGCAGAACTTGGTCGAGATGTACTCGCCAAAGTGGTAGAGCGTCTTGCCATGCTGCGCGAGATTGGTCCAGAGATAGCCGCTAGCCGGCTCATTCACATCCGGGATCCCCTGCAGGAGCGGGTAGCCGCCGGAAACCACCCCCTCGTAATCGTAGGAGCGCTCGGAGCCGCGATAACTCTGCTGCCATGTTTTCTCTGTGTAATCGGAAGTGATCGCGGCGTTCGACCAGACGTGCCCGTCACCCGATACCTCGGCCGAGTCGTAGAAGTTATCGAGGATGCCGAACTGCTCGGCAAGCTTGTGTTCGTTCGGCGTGATGGAGCGACCGTACATCGTCAATTTTGGATCGCCGTCCGCTGCTGCTTCGTCGCCAAGTATCTGGTCATACGTGCGGTTCTCTTTAATGATGTAAATAATGTGCTTGATAGGGTTGGCGCCCGAGTGAAAGGCGATGGTTTCTGCAGCCGCCTTCATGCGGTTGTCACGCACCACTTCCGCTGTGTCGCCGGGGAGTTGAGTCGCAAGCGCGGCGAGCGGTACCCGCGCGAACGATCCATACAGCAGGGTTCCGATATAAGTGCGATCGCGCCGGTTGTTACTCTCAGGCGCATTGCGCTGCGGCATGTTATTGGGCCCGGTGCCCTCACCCTTGGCCGTGGCTATCAGCAGCTCGCCGGGCGTGGCGGCCACCGCGGTCGGGTACCATCCGGTCGGGATAAAGCCCAGCGGCCGCGCGGCCTGCATCTGTGCGCGGCGCTGTTTCGTGGTATGCGCGTCGTACACGGCAACCGCATCTGCGCTTGCGTTGGCGACAAACAGGCGTGCGCCATCGGCTGACACAGCGAGCGCATCCGGAACAGCGCCGAAGTAGGTCTGTCCTGGCAGCTTGGTGTCGTAGTATCTGCTGACACGCATCGCATGGCGGCTCGCGGCTCCGACATCAACCGCCGCAGCCATGTCGCGGTTGGCGAGCGCGACATAGAGTTGCTTCTCATCCGGGCTGAGAGCCAGGGCGGCGGGATGCGAGCCAGCCGCAGTGGGCGTGCGCGGCCCCAGTAGCGTGACGCGGTCCACCACCGATCCGTGCAGCAGGTCCAGCCGGGAAACGGCAGAGTCATTCCACAGCGCCACAAAGCCCGTCCTGCCGTCGCGTGTCGCGGTCACCGTGATCGGGTATGCCGCCGGAACACCGCCGGTGCGTGACAGGTCGAAGCGGGTGAGAGTGCGGCCGGTCGCCGCATCCATCAGCAGCGCATCATCTGACAGGTTGTCGGCGATCAGCAGCCTGTCCCCGCTGACGCCGGCAACCACGCACATACCTGATGGGTAGGAGATCGCCATGCCAGGGGCAACCGGCTGCTTGAAAACATTCTGCTCCTTGCCGCCGGCAAGCTTCTGCAATGGCACAGGCATCAGGCGCTCCGGGCTCAGCCTCCCGCCGGCAAAGCTGTACACAGCAATAGCATTGCCGGTTTCACCAGGCTTGCCGCCCTCGGGCGCGCTGAGTGAAGCAAGGCTCGCGTACAGGTGTTTGCCATCGCGGCTCCAGGCCAGGCCCTGGTAAAAGGTCTGGTGGCTGGTACGAGAGGCGGTGCGCTCGTCAGGAAAGTCGAGTGGCTGCCCGGTCACTAAGTCGACCACCAGCACGGACTGATCGTAGTTTGATTCGGCGGTTCCGTAGCCTGCATTCAGAGTCGCCGCATAGCGACCATCGGGCGAGACCGCGATGGACATGGGCAGGCTGTTCGTCTTGAAGGGCGCTCCCGGAAGCGAGGGCTCCAGCTGCTTGCTGCTGGGCAGGTTGACCGCGAGGCTGCCGCCTGGCAGGGTTGCTGGCAGGTTTGCTGTCTGGGCAGCACAGGACAGGCTTGCCGACGGAGCAGCGAAAAGCGCCATGCAGAGAGCTCGACGAGTAACCATGATTCCAAGATAACGGCGCGTGCGCGAGACCGCGGGCGTACACAGAAAATTCACACGCGCGCACCGATCGCGGGAAAGATCGCCTCCCCTGCCTGCAGGATTACCGTGACGAAGGCTGTGCTGCCCCACGCAGGATGGCGCCACCCTTCATGACGAAGCGCACCTTGCGCAGCACCGAAATGTCTTGCAGTGGATCGCCATCGACCGCGATGACGTCGGCGTAGTAGCCCGGCCGCAGTTCGCCGATCGCTCCCTGCCAGCCAAGCAGGCTTGCCCCATTGAGCAGGTCAGCGCGTAGAACCGCTGCCGCAGGCATGCCGAACTGTACCATCAGCTCCAGCTCGCGGGCCTGCGTGCCATGCGGAAAAGGCCCGACATCACTGCCTACCGCAAAGGGCACGCCGGCAGCCATCTGCCGCTTGAATTCACTCGCATGCAGGGCGAGCCCCTCCTCCTCGAGGCGCTTGCGCTCAGCGGAAGAAGCAGTCTGCGCAAAGTACTCGGCGATGGCAAAGGTGGGCACAGCAAAAATTCCTTTCGCCTTCATGGTGGCCATGGTCTGCGCAGTCAGGGTGTATGCGTGGTCCACGCTGGCGACACCGGCGGCAGCCGCGATACCGGTACCCGGCTCGGTCTCCGCATGCACCGCTACGCCGTGGCCGGGCGCGCCGCCACTTTGTCGACGCGCTTCCTCAACGGCTGCGCGCAGCTGTGCCTCGGTGTACTGGTAGGGCGTTGTAAATTGGCCATCGACAGAGTGCAAGGCGCCTGTCTCATACATCTTTGTAAAGTCGGCGCCTTCTTTTCTCTGCTGCCGCATCACGGCTACCACCTCATCGGCGGTGTTCGCGTAATCCGCATTGCCCAGCACATGCTGCGCCGGGTTGTAACCGATGGCATCCTCATGCCCGCCAACAATGCTGATGGCATTGCCACAGATCCGCATACGCGGCCCGGGTAGTCTGCCTGCATCAATGGCATCGCGGAGCGCGGTATCGGCAGACCCCGCGCCCTCCGTGCCCATGTCACGTTCCGCGGTAAAGCCAGCCTCGACATCGAGGCGAGCGGCTTCCGCAGCCTCAAGAACACGCTGCGGTATGCTCTCCTGCACCGTCTGCAAATCTTCTGCGCCGGGATGAAGAAACAGGTGCACGTGGGCGTCAATAAGGCCTGGCATCAGGGTCGCCGTGCCCATATCGATGACGGTTGCCCCCGCGGGATGCGGCACGCTTACGCCTGCTGCTGTGATGCGTTCCCCGGTAATCAATAACTCCGCGGGCGACACGAGAACACCGTGTTCGACATCCAGCATGTGTGCCGCATGTAGAACGACCGGTCTCGCCGCGTCGTTCGATTGACAGCACAGGGCAGCAGGCAGCAGTGTGGGGATAAGTGCAAGGGTGAGTACGCGAGCCAGCATGGAGTGCATGCTAGCACGGGTTTTTGCTACAGCCGCATGTGAACAACTGTCTGGGCGTGCTCCAGGCCTAAGTCGGCAAACGCAACCTATACCCCGGCGAGGGGCACACACAAACGAAACGTCGAGCCAGCGCCGGGTGTGCTCTCTACCCGCAGCGTGCCGCCATGTGCTTCTGCAATGGCCCGGCTGATGGCCAGGCCCATACCAGTGCCGGGCACTGTATCGCTCTGCGTCTTTGCTCGATACAGACGGTCGAAGATCAGGTCGATCTCGGAAGCATCAATCCCTGCGCCGCTGTCCTGTACAGAGAAGATCAGCGACGACTCGTGCTGCAGGGCCGCCAGCTTGATCGCGGTACCTGCGCGTGAGTACTTGGCGGCATTCTCGAGCAGGTTGGAAAGGACCTTTGAAAGGTAAGCGGCATCTGCCCGGACCAGCGGCAGCTCGCCGCTCACATCCACTTCCAGGTGGTGCCTCCCCAGTGCGACAGCACTCTGCTCCGTCGCCTCTTCTGCTATCGCTGCCGCACTGACCAGTGCAAAATCCATCTGGGCATCGTGTGCTTCGAGCTGTGTCACTTCCACTGCGCGGGCAACGAGACGGTTGAGCCGATCGGCCTCTTCATCAATGACCTCCAGCAACTCCTGCTGATCCCGACGGGCCAGTTCGTGCGCAGACAGCAGCGTGGTGGCGGCAGCCTTGATCGCCGTCAGCGGGGTCCGCAGCTCGTGCGTTATGGCATCGATCATCACCTTGCGCATGCGCTCGCTTTCCTGCGCTGTACGCGTGCGCGTGATTTCCTCAAGCGCCTGCGCGCGATCCATGGAGACAGAAACCAGCCCGCCCATCGCGTCCAGCGTCTCAGGGGAAAGGCGGAGACCGCGCAGCAGCAGCAGCCCCCGCGGCCTGACCCCGGCCCGCAGCGGTACCGCGACGATCTCCGGGGTAAGCCACTCGGGAGCGACCGGCAGCAGCCGCAGCAATTCTGCAACCTTCGTTGCCTGCTCATCCATCCCGTGCCCGGCAAGCAGCGGCTCGCCATCCACCGGGAGCAGCGCCGCAGCGGTAGCCGCCGTAACCCGCATCAGCGCCTGGGGAATGCTGGCCAGCAGGGCGGACACGTCGTCCGCCTGCAACAGCTCGCGGCTGAGCCGGTACAGCACCTCCAGCTCCCGCTGGCGCACGCGGGCCTGCTGGGCCTCGCGCCTCGCCTGCTCGGCCAGCCGGCTGCCAATGACAGACACAGCAAGAAAGGCGAACAGTGTCAACCAGTTCTGCGGGTCAGCGATGGTGAAGGTACCGATCGGCGGCAGAAAAAAGAAGTTGTAGCAGATGGTGGCGACAACAGAGGTGACGACGGCGTAGCGAAGCCCCCAACGCGCCAGCACCAGCACCAGCAGTAACAGGGTGAGCGCGACAGTGGCGCTGTTGGCTGCAGGTAGAAAGCGGTAGGCAGCTACAATCGTGGCCAGGGATACAGCCGCAGTAGCCCAGCGTCGTGCGCTCTCTGCCTCGGAGGTAGCCACGACGCGATTCTACGCGCGGCAGACGAGCGGGACGATGCGCATTCTGATTGTTGATGACGAGCGCCAGATTACCCGGGTGCTGCGGACTTCGCTGCAGAGCAGCGGGTACGAGGTCGTCACAGCACACGACGGCATGGAAGCACTGACGCTGTTCCGCGACCAATCGCCGGACCTGATCATCACTGATCTCGGCATGCCGGAGATGGACGGCATCGAGCTCACACGCGAGATACGGCGCACCTCCGACACGCCGATCCTGGTGCTGACGGTGCGGGAAGCCGAGCGGCAGAAGGTAGCCGCACTCGACAGCGGCGCGGACGATTACATCGTCAAGCCCTTCAGCATGCCAGAGTTGCTGGCCCGGGTGCGCGCCAACCTGCGCAAGGTGCCGCAGCCGCAGCAGGCCGCCCAGATCACGGCGGGCGTGTTCTTTATCGATGCCGAGGCTCACCTGCTCACGGTGCGCGGCGCGCCCCTGCACCTTACGCCGAAGGAGTTTGAGCTGCTGCTGTTCTTTGTGCGTAACCCGCAGCGGGTGCTGACCCACAAAGCGCTGCTGAAGCAGGTGTGGGGCCCGGCCGGCGATGATCAGCCCGAGTACCTGCGGGTGCTGATCGCGCAACTGCGCAAGAAGCTTGCCGGCAGCGAGGGTCACCGATATATCCAGAGTGAACCTTGGGTCGGCTACCGCTTTCACCCGGATGGCATGTAACCTGCCGCCCGGCAGGTGTCTTAATGCTTTCCTTATGTCTTTTCTATAGCTTTCCAACAGCCTTCGGCGCTTTCATCTAGCCATGCGCTCCTCCATGTCAACGCCGCTGCTCGAGGTCCGCAAGCGATGTGTGCAGCCGTACCGCGCGCACCCGGCGCGCAGCAAGCCGCCGCAATCTCCTCCATCCAGCAATCCCTGTCCCGGCGACCCTCGGCGGATCGCCAGGCTACCAGCACGCCTGCGGGCCCAGTTAGGAACCTTATGACAGACGCACTTTTTCTGCTCGTCACGCTGCTGCTCTTCGGTGTAGCCGAACTGTATGTAGCGGGCTGCGCAAAGCTCGGATCGAGGCAGTCTCGTGGCTGAAAACATCATCCTGCTCGCCATTGCTCTTGCGCTCCTTGTGTATCTCACCTATGCCCTGCTACGGCCGGAGAAGTTCTAAATGTCCCTGAACGGCTGGCTCCAGATCGCGCTCTTCTTCGCCTGCGTCGCCCTGCTCGCAAAACCGATGGGTACGTACATGACGGCTGTTTTTACCCGCCGGCGTACCTGGCTCGATCCTGTGCTCGTGCCGTGTGAGCGCCTGCTGTATCGCGTCACCGGTGTTGATCCCAACGAAGAAATGCGCTGGACGAGCTACCTGCTCGCACTGCTGGTTTTCTCGCTCATCACGCTGTTGCTGACATATGCCATTGAGCGCCTGCAGCACGTGCTCCCTTTCAACCCGCAGCACCTGGCGGGAGTTACTCCGGCGCTCGCCTGGAACACGGCTGTTTCGTTTACGACGAACACCAACTGGCAGGCGTACACGCCAGAGTCCACCATGAGTTATCTAACGCAAATGCTTGGCCTCGCGACGCACAACTTCTGGTCTGCCGCTCCCGGTCTCGCCCTCGCGATCGCGTTTC
>CAXTEW010000122.1:0-8643 GCA_964243175.1 uncultured Acidobacteriaceae bacterium | reverse complement strand
GACGATTCGCTGGCGTTTCCGTTCGAGCGCTTCCTCGCTGCCATCACGCCGCGCACACGGCTCATCATCGTGGCTTCACCGAACAATCCCACCGGCTCCGTGGTGAGCCGCGAGCACCTGCTCGCCATCGCTGCCGCCGCGCCCGAAGCCGTGCTGATGGAGTGCCGGCTGATGAAGATCGTAGACGTAAGCGACCAGGTGATGGGCGGCGTCATCGTGCTGGGCGAGGTCCTGCGCTTCCATGTCAGCGAAGAGGTCCTGGAGCCGGCGATGCACGTGGCGCCTGGGAAGCTGCGTGCCGTGGGCCGCATGGCTGGTTCGGACTACGTTCATACCAGCGACCGTTTCGCGCTGGAGCGGCCAAGGTAGGAGGTTGCGTGAACGCTAGCGAGGAAATAGGACGGGAGATACGGCAAAGCTGGGACCGAAATGCGCTGGCGTGGGCGGCGGCCGTGCGCGGAAGCAGTATCCCGAGCCGGGTCGCTGGAACCGATGCGGCCATTCTGCAGGCGGTTCAAGAAGCGCTGCGCCGGGTCGGGCCGGGCGTGGAAAGCGTTGCGCGGCGGGTGCTCGATGTCGGCTGCGGCGAGGGCTGGCTGAGCTTCGCGTTGCACCAGGCGGGCTGCGAAGTGGTGGGCTTCGATGGCAGCAGCACCCTGCTCGCACACGCGAGAGAGGGGAGCCTAGGCCACTTTCTCCATCTCAGCTATGAAGAGTTGTGCAGCGACCCCGCGCGGATCGAAGGCTTCTTTGACGCGGTCTGCTGCAACTTCTCTCTCTTTGCGGACATCGTTCCGCTGCTGCGCGTGCTCGGTTCAAAGCTGGTAGAGGATGGCTTACTGCTGATCCAGACGCTGCCTGTGGGAGCTGAACCTGAGGCTCAGCAGGAAGGCTGGAGGCGAGAGGATTTCCGTTCGATGGCTACGGCCCTCCCAGCAGCCATGCCCTACTACTTCCGCACCCTAGCTGCGTGGCACCAAGTGCTGGCGGATGCCGGGTTGCGGGTGTCGGCGATGCGGGCGCCGGTGCATCCAGAAACGGGAAAGCCGCTCTCGCTGATCCTGATGGCGCATGCGGCGACGGGGGGATGATGCATGCAGGATGAAGCGAATGCTGTGTATGAGAAGAAGCTTGCGCTTGACAGGTTGCGGCCACTATCGGCAGCGAGCCTGGCGGCGCTCGACGCCTGGTATGACGTCGAGCTGACCTACAGCTCGAACGCGCTCGAGGGGAATACCCTGACGCGGAGTGAAACAGCTATCGTGCTTGAAAAAGGCTTCACTGTCAGTGGGAAACCTCTGAAGGATCACCTGGAAGCAACGGGTCATCGGGACGCGCTCGTGTTCGTGCGTGGGCTGGCTACGACCGGGGAGCCTGTACGTGAAGCCGACATACGCAATCTGCACCGGCTGGTGCTGCAGCGAATCGACCCGGATGAGGCTGGCAGATACAGCACCCGCCAGAGGCTGATTGGAGGCTCGGCACTGGTGCTGCCATCCCCGGCAGAAATCCCGGCGCGCATGGGCGACTTTGCCGGTTGGCTGGCGCAAGCCCCGGCTAGCCCGGTGAGCGCCTTCGACGCACACGAGATGCTCGTAACGATTCATCCATTCAGCGACGGGAATGGACGGACGGCCCGATTACTCATGAACCTGCTGCTGCTGCGCGCCGGGTATCCGACGGTGGCGATACAGCCTGAAGACAGGCCGCGTTACCATGACAGTCTCGCGGCGGTACAGGTTGGGGGCGACCGGCCCACCTACCATCACTTTCTGTACCTGCAGCTGGAACAGGCGCTGGACAAGCACCTTAGCATTCTCCGGAAGGGTCTGGAAACGTAAGGGAGCACCGCGTACTTGCTACACTAAGGCGAAGGCTGCGCTGCCCAACTCTCCCCGAGGCTGCGCGCGGTATCTTCACCCATGATTGAACACCCGATCCCCGAAGCACTTACTTTTGACGATGTTCTCCTCGTTCCTGCCTACAGCGAAGTCGTTCCAAACCAGGTATCTACCGAGACCCAGCTCACCCGCAAGATCACTCTGAACACCCCGCTGCTGTCTGCCGCCATGGACACGGTGACCGAGTCGCGGCTGGCAATTGCGATGGCTCAGCAGGGGGGCCTGGGCGTGATCCACCGCAACCTGTCTATCGACCAGCAGGCTTCTGAAGTCGACAAGGTCAAGCGCTCGGAAAGCGGCATGATTGTCGATCCGGTGACGATTGCGCCCGAGCAACTGATCGAAGATGCCCTGGAGGTGATGCGGCGGTACAAGATTTCCGGCGTGCCGGTGACCCAGGGAAAACGGCTGGTCGGCATCCTGACGAACCGCGATCTACGCTTCGAGACCCGGACAGATATCCCGGTCTCGACGGTGATGACCAAGCAGAACCTGATCACGGTGCCGGTCGGGACCACGCTCGAGGATGCCGAAGAATTGCTCCACGACCATCGCGTGGAGAAACTGTTGGTGGTGAATGATGCCTACGAGCTGAAGGGCCTGATCACCGTCAAGGACATCCAGAAGAAGCTCAAATACCCGAATGCGTCGAAGGACGAGCAGGGGCGGCTACGGGTTGGCGCGGCGATCGGCGCGACGGGCGACTACCTGGAGCGGGCGGAGGAGCTCATCCGCAATCGCTGCGACTGCCTGTCGATCGATTCGGCACATGGCCACTCTTCGCGCGTACTGGAGGCAGTGCGGCAGGTAAAGAAGCACTTCCCGGATACCGACCTGCTGGCCGGCAATGTCGCGACCTACGAGGGCGCGCTGGCTCTGATGGAAGCCGGGGCGGACGGGGTGAAGGTAGGCATCGGGCCGGGCTCGATCTGCACGACGCGCATGGTAACCGGCGCGGGCATGCCGCAGATCACGGCCATTTCGGAGGCGTACCGGGCCGGGCGCGAATGCGGTATCCCGATCATTGCCGATGGAGGTATCAAGTACTCCGGCGACCTGACCAAGGCGATTGCGGCCGGGGCGGGGGCCATCATGATCGGGTCTCTGTTCGCGGGTGTCGACGAGAGCCCGGGCGAGACGATCCTCTACCAGGGCCGGTCGTTCAAGGCGTATCGCGGGATGGGTTCGCTGTCGGCGATGGCGCAGGGCTCCGGGGAGCGCTACTTTCAAAGCTCGCGCGACATGGAAACCACGCCGACGCGGGCCGAGGCGGTGGTCGATCGGGAGCGTAACGGGCAGAACCGGCTGGCGAAGTTTGTACCGGAAGGAATTGAAGGGCGTGTTCCCCATCGCGGGCCGCTGGAAGCGATGGTCCACCAGTTGGTGGGTGGCCTGCGCTCTGGCATGGGGTACCTGGGCTGCAGCACGGTGGCCGAGCTGCAGCAGAACGCCCGGTTCGTGCGCATCTCGAATGCCGGGCTCCGCGAGAGCCATGTGCATGATGTGATCATTACCCGCGAAGCGCCGAACTACCATGTCGAGTAGCGGCAAGGCTAGATAGACCGCCTGCTCGGCTGGAGGCCACTTCGTGGCGCGTTCTCGTCGGGCAGCGGCTGCGACGACGGAATCCTTTTAGGAAGAGCTTCCGTCCAAGCGATAGATCTCCCCGCTGCCAACAGAGTTTCGCGGGCAGCCAAGGATGCCTGGGCATGAGCCCGTTTTCGATGCGAGGTCGAGGCTCGATGCTGCTGGTCGCAGGGGCTGCCGGTTGCTTTCTGTCTGCCGGCGCGCAACAGACAGCAACGCTGCGCGGCATGGTGGTCAATGCTGAGACGCACCAGCCCGTGGCGCGCGTCCTGGTGGAGTCGCCCACCGGCGGCGCGGGGGTGCTGACCGACAGTGCCGGGCGGTTCAGCTTCGCGGCAGTCCCACTCGGGCCGGTGCAGCTCCGCTACCGGCGCCCGGGGTATTTTGGGTCGGACCTGTCGACCCAGGCGAGCACATTTTTCTCGTTTGCCACTGATTCCGCGGAGCAGGTGCTGCTGCTGGAGCCCGCGGCGGCAGTCCATGGCCAGGTTCTGCTCGCGGATGGCGACCTGCCGGATAATCTTCGCGTCGATCTCTACCAGGCGCAGGTCACCGATGGCAGGCGCAGCTGGCGGCTGTCGCAGACAGTGACGACCGCAGCCGATGGGAGCTTCGCCGTAAATGACCTGGTGCCGGGCAGCTACCTGGCGCACGCCCAGGCTGCGATCGATTCGCCGCCGGCTGGGCGTCGCGGCGACACGTCGGCCGCCCAGGTTCGCTCCGGCTATGCGCCCCAGTTTGCGCCAGGTACCGGTGATCGGACGGCTGCCACGGTCTATGTCCTGCGACCGGGGCAAACAGCTGATGTGCGACTCCGTTTGACGCGGGTTCCCTTCTACCCGGTACATATTCATGTGGCAGGCGAAGGCACGGCTGGCTCTCTGACCGTAACAGGCAATGGCTTCTCCAACTGGACGCCGCGCTACCAGAGGGGCGACGACATGGTCGCGACCGAGTTGCCGGCTGGCAGCTACCTGCTGCGTGCCACAGGCAATGGCCGCCCGGCTGCCATGGGTGAGCTGCCCTTCCATGTCGATGCGGCGGCCGCCAGCTCGGTCGATAGTGCGGCTGGATCGGGGCTGACCCTGGTGCTGATTGCGGCTCCGGCGATGCAGGTGGAAACGCGGGTGATGGAGAGCAGTGGTGCGAACACCCAAGGCGGCGAGCCCCGGATTTCTACGCTTACCCTCATTCCTCTTGGCTCCTCGGGAGACCAGCCCATCACCGAGTCTGTGCAGTACGACGAGGGCAGCTCGACCGGGACCCTGCGCCTCGGCGTGCCACCGGGGCAATACTGGGTTGCAGCGACCGCATCTGGTGGCTATGTCGCCGCGCTCACCAGCGGCGGCGTCGATTTGCTGTCACAGCCGCTGACCGTCGCCCCGGGAACAGCACCCACGTTTCTCGCCAGCATCGGGCAGGATGGCGGCACACTCACTGTGACGCGCGCGGGCGAACTCCTGTCGCAGCCGGCAACCCTGCAATTGCTGCCATTGTCGCCAGGAGGTTTGTCGCAGATGCGCAGCATCGGGGCGAGCGCGACCCAGGACGCAGCCTCACAGTTTGAGAACCTCGCGCCCGGGGACTACCTGGTCCTGGCCACTGCGTCGCACCAGGCCATCGCTTTCCGCGAGCCCGGCGTGCTGCAGCAGCTAAGGGGCGAGCACGTGACGGTAGCTGCCGGCGGCACGGCGCAGGTGACGCTGTCTGCTGTGTCGACAGTGTCGTCTGGCGCCGCGGGTTCTCTTTGAACCGCTCCCTGTTGCTGCTCGTGCTGCTGCTGCCGCTCCTGCCTGCTGTGGCAGCGGGGCAGGGTTTTGCTGTCGATGGCCGCGTCGTGGATGCGGTGACAGGTGTGCCGCTTGCGCGCGCGACCGTCAGCCTTGAAGTGATGGCGGAGGCATCTGCCAGCCCGCGGAATCGCAGGCCGGCAGCCGGCTCGTCCGCCGTCGAGGAGGTGACGGCGAGCGAAGGGCGCTTCCATTTCGCTGGCCTACCGGCCGGCAAGTACCAGCTGCGGGCCAGCCGCCGCGGCTACCTGACATCGAGCCTGGAGGAGCATGGCGGCTTTTTCGCTGCTGTCCTGGTCGGACCCGGAGAGCCGCCGGCCGTGATCCGCTTCCCGCTGCTGCCACTTGCTTCGATTGGAGGCACCGTGCTCGACAGCACAGGGGACCCGGTACAGGGCGCCACCGTGAGCCTGTTCATGGAGAGCTTTGATGGGACCGGCTCCGTTCGCTCGAACCAGACCACGAGCCTGCAGCGGGGCGGCTCCACTTACGAGTTCCACTCGCTAGCGCCGGGAACGTATTACGTGGCCGTGACTGCGCGGCCCTGGTTTGCGGAGAACAGCCAGGGTGGCGAGGGCGCCAGCGACCCCCTTGACGTCGCGTATCCCGTGACGTTTTACCCGGGGGCAGAAAGCGAAGCGACCGCACAGCCGATCGCGCTGCAGCCGGGCGAGCAGGCTGAGGCAGACTTCGCGCTGCATGCTGTTCCAGCCGTACACATCAACATTCCTGTTGAGAACGGGATCGCTCCCGGACTGACCGCGCCTGCGTTCGGCACAGCGCTCCCGCTGGGCATGGGAGCCATGCGCCAGCAGCAAGCAGCCGGTGACGAGGCATCGCTGGTCTTCAGCATGGCAGTGGCGCCGGGCGTTTACAGTATGCGTCGCGGCGCGGAAGCGACAGCCATCGATGCCACGGGCGCGGTGACCGTGCCGGCACCATCGGCTGAACTACCGGCGGCTCCCCTGTCGGGGAGGCTGGCCATGGCGGATGGCAGCCCTCTGCCTGCCGCGACGACGCTGCACCTGTTTCCCGGCGACGCAGGTGGCGGCAACAGCAGCGGCTTGACTGGAGCGTTCTTCGGTCAGCGTGGGGGAGGCTTTGCGGGAGGCGGCGGCAGGCTGGGGGGACGCGGTGGGAACCCAGGGCTGGCACGGCGTCCACTGCAAGTGACCGTGGGGGCCGATGGGAGCTTCGCGCTGGAAGCAGTGGGGCCCGGCGACTATCACCTTGATATCTCGGCTGGGCAGGCGGGCACGCTGGTCGTGACCGCGGCGGCTATAGCGGGAGCGCAGGGCAGCAGCGTGCAGGACCTGCCTGCCTTCCACATGGGCACAGAGCCGGTAATGCTGGCAGCGACGGTGGCGCTGGCTACGAGCTCCGTAAGTGGGCGAGTGATGACGGCGAGCGGCCGGGCAGAAAGCGGCGACATGGTGCTGCTGGTGCCGCAGGACCCGGCCGCGACCATGCTGTACAAGCAGGAGGAGAGCAACTCGGATGGGAGCTGGTCGATTGCCGGGGTGACGGCCGGGGTCTACCGGGTACTGGCGATCCGTGATGGATGGAGCCTGGCCTGGAGGAAGCCGGAGGTGTTGTCGCGCTACTTGGGGAGCGCCGGGAGTGTGACGGTGCCAGTGAACGGGCGGGCGGTTGTGGAACAGCCGTTGGTGGGGCGGGGGAGGTGAGGCTGCTGGTGGCGCGCTCAGCACTGGACAGATGTGCAACAGCAGATCCTTCGGCTGCGCTCAGGATGGCTCTTGTGTTTGAGGTAGTTTGCGTTGGCTGCGGCGATGCGGGGTAGCCTCGAACACGGCAGCAAACGCAAACAGCGGTGCGGCAGAAAAGCACCGCCCCACACCACCGCGGGTCATCCTGAGCGGAGCGCGGCGGAGCGAAGTATCTGCTTTGTGCCGTCCCACCGTGGCTCGGAGCGCAACCGCAGGTCCTTCAGCTACATCAGGATGGCCCTGTCGTGGCGCCTCGAACACCTGACAAAGCCCAAGCCGACTTGGAAGCCGGCCTGCTTTTGCGTCTGACCCGTGCGGAGCGGGAATGCTGCTTAGGACTGCTGGGGCTCTTCGCCTTCGGTACCAGGCGTTGGGCCATCTGCCGCCAGGGCAGCCTGCATCTCGGCGCGGCGCTTCTCGCGGGCCTCGGCGCGCTTCTGGCGCTTCTCGTCCAGCACCTGTTCGGCGCCAAGAAGCTCAATCAGCGCGGTCTCGCCGCCATCGCCCTTGCGGAAGCCGGTGCGTACGATGCGGAGATAGCCGCCATTGCGTTCACCGTAGCGGGGTGCAACCGTGTCGAAGAGACGGGTGACCGACTCGCGGGTCATCAGGAACGACAGCGCCTGGCGCCGGGAGTGGAGGTCGCCCTTCTTGCCCAGGGTGATCATCTTTTCGACGTGCGGACGGACAGCCTTCGCCTTGGTCACCGTCGTCTCGACGCGATCTTCCATAAGGATCGAGGTGGTCAGGTTGCGCAGTAACGCGCGGCGGTGCGGCGTCTTGCGTCCGAGTTTGAATCCTGCTTTGCGATGGCGCATGGTCTTCTCTCTTCCCGTACGAACTTGGTGGGAGGAACCCACGTCTCAGGTGCGAGACGTGGGGCACCCGGGTTACTGCGGCTTCGTTAGAAGTTTTCCGGCTCGTTCTGCATGGACATGTCCGTGTCGTCGTCGAGGATCTCGTCTTCCTCGTCGTCGAAGCGGCTGTAGGCGCCGGCAGCCAGCTGGGCCGAAGGCAGGACGCTGGTCGGGCCGGGGACTGCATTGCCCTGCTCGTCGATCTTCATGCCGAGCGACAGGCCCATCTGCGCGAGGATTTCCTTGATCTCGTTCAGCGACTTCCGGCCGAAGTTCTTGGTCTTCAGCATCTCGGCTTCGGTCTTCTGGACCAGCTCGCCGATGGACTGAATATTCGCGTTCTTCAGGCAGTTATACGAACGGACGCTGAGCTCCAGCTCTTCGACAGAACGGTTCAGGTTGTCGTTGCGCAACAGCGAGCGGCCGTCATCCATGTGGCCTTCAAGTTCGATCTCTTCCTCGAAGTTGATGAAGATGCTCATGTGGTCCTTGAGCAGCTTGGCCGCGAGGCCGACAGCATCCGCCGGCATGACCGAACCATTGGTCCATACTTCGAGCGTCAGCTTGTCGTAGTCAGTGATCTGGCCGAGACGTGCCGCGTCGACCGCGTAGTTCACCTTGCGTACTGGCGAGTGAACGGAATCGATCGGCATGAAGCCGATGCCGAGGTCCTGGTCGAAGTTCTTGTCGGCTGAAATGTAGCCGCGCCCACGCTTCAGGCGCATCTCCATGTCCAGCTTGCCGCCCTCGCTGACGGTCGCGATGTAGACATCCTTGTCCA
>CAXTEW010000121.1:0-8672 GCA_964243175.1 uncultured Acidobacteriaceae bacterium | reverse complement strand
CACTTCAAGAAATGCATTCTTGAGCAACTGGGATCGTGTTTCCCGCAGCTGCTGGCGGATCGCCTGCTGCACACGCGGGTCGCTCAGATCGCGCTGCCCGGCAACTTCCTTGTCGATCAGGCGATAGATGGAATAGCCGATCGGCTTGCGAGTGGTCGGGTCGAGCAGCGGCAGGGGGTCGGTAATCTGTCCTGGCTTCAGCCTGGTAACTGCATCGAACACGGTCATGTCGCTCTTCAACTGCGACTCCTGGAAAAAGCCCATGTCGCCGCCACTTGATGCATTGTCCGGCCGCTCGGAAAAGTTGGCCGCGAGTGTGCCGAAGTCTTCGCCGCTTTCAAGCCGGTTGTGCAGCATCTCGATCTTCTTTTTCGCTTCGGCGTCGTCTGTCGCCTTGCTGTTCTGCAGGTTGCCTACGCCGCCATTCTGCTGCGGCGCCGGCAGCGAGGTCACAACAATCTGGGACAGGTGGTACTCCGGCTCAACCAGGTTGTACTCCGACTTATGCGCGTTGTACGCAGCGGAGATGTCGCCGTCGGTGATGTTGATCTTGGAGTTGATCTCCTTGTTGAAGAGCTTTTCTGTCGTCTTCGCGCGGCGGATATCGCGGCGCAGATCATCAAGCGACAGGTGCTTCTCGGCCAGGCGCTTGTTGAACTCTTCCTGGGTAAAGGGCGCTTTCATCTCGTTGATCTGTCCGTCGACTTCTTCATCGGTCGCGGCCAGGTTCAGCTTGCCGGCTCGCTGCGCCAGGATCTCCTCGTCGATCAGTTGCCGCACAATGTTCAACCGGACAATATCTTCCTGTTCGCGCGAGGGACGCTGCTGGTTATCGGTCAGCGAGTTCTCATAGAGTGCCTGTACATCCTTCGCGTAGATCGGCTTGCCATTGACCTTGGCCAGTACATCGGCGCTATGCGTGTGGGTGCAGCCCGCCAGGGCAAGCGAGACACAAAGCAATGCCGCGGCGCCCCGGCTGCGAGACCGCTGTTGTCGAGAAAACGAGGAACGCGTTGCTGGCACCGGTACTCCTTTGCAGCACATGCTTGGACGGGTAGATCCTGGGACGTCGCCGCGCGGGCGAATTACCGTGTGCCACCGGTGGCTGGCGCGGCGACGACAGGTTCCGGCGGAGGCGTAATCCCGCGGGCACGCAGGGCGCGATCTATCGCGGCCCAGAGCAGCGGAAGCGGCTGAGCCCCGGAAATCCTCTCCCCATCGACAAAGAGCGCCGGTGTGCCATCGATCTTGAGCGATTCGGCTTCCTTCATGGAAGCGCGTACCCCGGAGTCATCCTGGCGGGTCAGGCAGCTGTCCAGCGCTGCCTTGTTGATCTTTGTCTGGGCGCTTTCATCCCGCGCCACCTTGTCGAGCATGGCGAAAGACTTGGCCGGGTCCCGATCAGGACCGGTGACATCGTCGCCGTGCATGTGCAGGTAATCCACATAGTTCCAGTACGCACTGCCATCCTGCGTTGCCAGGCAGTTGGCATCGATGGCTGCATGCAGCGCCCAGGGATGGATCTCGGTCAGCGGATCATCCTTGTACACCACCTTGACCAGGCCCTTGTAGTGGTCCAGCGTTTCGGGAAACAGTTCGGAGTGCATGCGCGCGCAGTACGGGCACTCCAGGTCGTCGAAATTCACGATCTCCACCTTGGCGGCTGCGTTGCCACGCAGTGGCCGGCCAACGGTCGGGATCTCTGTCCCCGGAATGCTGTTGAGGTCGTACTTGGACAGCCTGGCCAGCGTGCTGCCGTCTTTCGAGATCAGAAAGTCTACCGGCTCCCGGTGGGCCGGGTCCGCGGCTGGATAAAAGACGATGCGCAGGCTGTCATACCCTGGCACGTCGCTCGGCGTACGCCCTTCTGGCGCCACCTCCCAGTCGGCAGGCACGCTCAGCTGGCCGCGGACCAGCAGCGCGATCCGGCGGCTTTGCTGCGATGTCAAGCTTTGCTGCGATGTCAAGGCGGAGCCACCGGCGGGTGCCTGTGCACGACAGCCGCCGGCTGGCATACAGCACAGCGCAGCCAGCAGGAAGGAGGTGGGAGCAAGTCGAAGACGAGGCAACGGCGTCAGGGAGGCCTTTCACAAGCGATTCTTCATTATCGCACCGCGTGTTCTTCGCGGTTACGGAGGCGGAACCGCCTGCTCGCTGGCGACCACTCGTGGTGTGGTCTCGTGTTGGGTATACCTTGCTAGAGATGGAGAGATCATCCGGCACCATCCGCGTTGTGGAGCGAGGCCGGGGATTGGCAAGCGAAAAGCTGGCTGCCGATCGAAGCTGGCAACGGCTTGACGGCGTTGACCTGCTGCGCGGACTCTCGATCCTGCTTGTCGTCGTGCTGCACACCAACATCCGCATTCCCCTTTCAAAGACAGCCATGGCAGGTGTCCTGCCGGGATGGCTGCTGACGATGATCGGCTGGAACGGGGACAATGGGGTGACGATCTTCTTCGCCGTGTCGGGTTTTCTCATCACCAGTACAGCGCTGCGGCGCTGGGGCAGCCTGGGCGCTATCGAGCCGCGCCGCTTCTACGGCCTGCGCTTTGCGCGCATCGCGCCGCTGCTGCTGGTGCTGGTCGCCATCCTCAGCACGCTGCACCTACTGCATACTTCTGGCTACGTGATCCGGCAGACCAGCCTCGCTCGCGCCGTGATCGCTGTACTGGGCTTCCACTTCAACTGGCTTGAGGGGCGAGTGGGCTACCTGCCGGGAAACTGGGACATCCTGTGGTCACTTTCTGTCGAAGAGGCTTTCTACCTGTTCTTCCCGCTTGCGGGCATCTTGCTGCGCCGATCCCGGCCCGCGCTCCTCGCCCTGCTGCTGCTGTTTGTGGCCATGGGCCCATTCGCCCGTACCATGTGGACCGCGGGCCGGCCGGTGTGGCAGGAGAAGTCGTACCTGGGCGGCATGGATGCGATCGCGCTGGGCTGCCTTACAGCACTTCTGCTGCCACACTTCCGCACCTGGTATGCCAGAAAGCGTGGTTCTCTCGTGACGATCGAGGTGAGTGCGACCCTGATGCTCGCGCTGATCCTGGGCTCGCACTGGGCTACGGGCAGGCTGGGCCTGTATCGCAGCGGGCTGGATGGTACGGTGCTGGCGCTGGGCAGCTGCGGCCTTATCCTGGCCTCGGCGATCCGGCAGCGCCGTGCCCGCTGGTTTGCCCAGCCACTGGCATGGCTCGGGCGTAACAGCTACGAGATCTACCTCACCCACATGTTCGTCGTGACCGAAGCTGCTGTTTTGTGGAAGCAGGCCGGCAAGCCCCTGGGCTGGGTGACAGCCGGCGTGTATGTGGCCGTCGTGCTGATAGCGGCGCTGCTTGGCGGCGCGGTTGGGCGATGGTTTGCCGAGCCTGCCAACCGGTACCTGCGCCGCCGCTGGAACGACAGCCGCAGGGAACTGGGCGCCGTTTCTTTCGGGTAGATTGCAAATTGCCACGTGAATGGCCCCGCCGCGCAGGCGGTTTTTAGCCGCCCTGAGCGGTTGGCTTAGGCTGCGACCGCTGCCTGGCTTACTGTGTTCAGTTTCTCGATCGCCGCTGTGGGGAGCTTCAGCTCGACCGCTTTGATCAGGTCCTCCAGCTGCTCGAGGCTTGTCGCGCTGGCGATTGGCGCCGTAATGCTTGGCGCTGCCATGAGCCAGGCCAGCGCGACCTGGGTTGCATTGCCGCCGGTCTCCTGCGCGATCTCTTCCAGCGCCTTGACCACGGCGAAGCCCTGGTCGTTCGCATACTTGCCGACCATCTTGCCGCGCGCTTTGCCTTCGACATCCGCGGCGGAGTGGTACTTGCCCGTCAGGAAGCCCGCGGCGAGCGCGAAGTAGGGAATGACGCCGATGCCAAATTCCTGGGCCACCGGCTCCAGCGTGCCTTCGTAGTCGGCCCGCTCCAGCAGGTTGTAGTGTGGCTGCAGGCTTTCGTACCGCGGCAGGCCTCTCGTTGCAGCCAGCTCCAGTGCCGCGCGCAGCCGGTCTGCCTTGTAGTTGGAAGCGCCGATGATGCGCACTTTTCCGGCGGCAATCAGCTCCGAGTAGGCGCCGAGAGTTTCAGCCAGCGGTGTGTCCAGGTCGTCCTTGTGCGACTGGTACAGGTCAATGCGATCTGTCTGCAGCCGCTGGAGCGAGGCATCCACGGCTGTGCGGATGTATTCCGGCCGCAGACCCTGCTTGCCGTCGCCCATATCCATGCCCAGCTTGGTTGCGAGCACTACCTTGTCTCGCTTGCCGCTCTGCTGGAACCACTTGCCGAGGATCGTCTCTGATTCGCCGCCAACATGACCCTCGGCCCAGCGCGAATACACGTCTGCTGTGTCGATGAAGTTGCCGCCAGCGTCCACGAATCGGTCCAGGATACGGAACGAGGTCTGCTCATCGGCGGTCCAGCCGAAGACGTTTCCACCCAGCATGAGCGGGGTAACCTTGAGGTCGGACTGGCCTAATCTGCGTGTTTCCATGGTTCTCGATCCTCCCAAGCCAGCGCTTGATCCCACGGCTGGCTCACTTGCTCGCACGCAGATTGGATGCGCGGGCGATGCGGAAGCAGCAGCCTAGAAGACGCGCAGGCCCGGGCTCATGGAGCCGGCCGAGCCCACGCCGGCCAGCGTGAACGAGAACAGGTACTGGGTGTCGTCCCGCACCGTACCTAGCGAATAGCGGCGCATTTCGAAGGAAAGTCCGCAGCAGTCGCGGTTGTAGCCGGTCTGCGCGCCCAGGTACTGGGTCTGCGCCTGGTTGAAGTCGTAGCCCAGGTTGGCACCGGCAGAGAACCCATGCTTGGTTGGCGAACCATAGACTGCCGCCAGGTGCAGCTGGTTGAAGCTGGTTTCGGCACTGGTGCTGTTCGGGTTCGGCGTGGTCGGTGCCTCGGGCAACGGAGTGACCACGGGAATGATATTGAACAATTGTGAGTCGCCCACTGAAAAGAAGTAGCTCTTCAGCCGATAGGTAGCAAACAGGTTGCTGGCCTGCATGCGGCCTGCGTGTACGTCGTAATCGAGGTCCCACTCGAAATCTGTTGCGGAGGTGGTGCGCAGGCGCAGGCGCGAGATCACGGGAGAGCTTCTTCGCGGGCCATTCAGGAAAGCGACGCCGGTGAGGTCCAGCGTGCTGGTGAAGACGTTGCGCTCGCCGGGGATAGCCGCTCCCCCAAAGGTGGGATTGAAGTAGTAGCGCTGGGCGACCGTCCAAGTCAGGAAGTCGGTGGTGCCGCCGCCACACGTGTCGCTCGGCCCGAGGGCTTCATCTCCCTTGCAGGGGTGCGGGTGCACGTGGCGTAGAAACAGCCGCTGTGTCAGCCCGTACTCGACTTCGTTGGTGTCGGTCAGGGCGTCGGTGTCGTCGAAGCGCAGGGTCTGGGCGAAATGGTTGACGCCGGTGACGTAGTGGTACGAGAACTCAGGTTCAAGGGTGTGGCGAAGCTCGGTATGGCCGAGCACGGACCGCAGGGAGAAGTCGCGCTCAAGCGCAGGAGGTTTCAGGCTGACGTCGCCGACAAAAGCAAGCCGGTTCAGACTCTGACCCAGCTCGGCAAGAGGCACATCGCCGGGCAGCCCCGGGGTCTGGCTCTTGCCGTAGAAGGTGTCGCGGACGCCGGCCTGGCCGCGCAGTGTCCAGCCATCTGCGCTGAGCGGCAGCGACAGGTGTGGGTAGATGTCGACCCGCGGAAGGAGGCGGCTGGTCTGGAAATCCGGCTCTGATCGTGACAAGGTCGTAGCCGATGCCTGCCCACCCCATAGCAGCAAGGGCAGGTGGGGGAGCGGGTGATCGAGCGCGTCGAGGTGCACCTCGGGCTCATGCAGCACGCGGATCTCGTCGCCAGCCGTGTCGCTGCGGAAATTCTGGTAGCGCTCGAAGAGACCGCTTACCGCCAGCCCATCTGCCTCACGGGTGACAAAAGCGGTGGACTTGACCTCGGAGTTGATGGCCGCAGTGAAGTTCTCTTCAAACGCCTGGCGATACACATAAGAGGAGAGGTACTCGATGTCGGCGACGGCGCGGGTATGGCTGTCGAGCACGCGTTTGCCGTCCAGAAAGATATCGACGCCGCCCTGGTTCAGTCCACCGGGCTGGCCGTCGCCGGCGCGGCCATTGCAATTTGCCTCGCTGCCTGGCTCCAGAAGGGCGCGAAATCGCCCCGAGGCGAAATCTTCTCCAAAGCCGCGGTAGCGGACCTGGCCGAAGGGAGCGAAGCCGCAGGAGGAGAAGTACTCCGAGCCAATGGTTGCATCCGCACTGCGCCCGAGCACCACGTATGCCGAATCGCCGACGATGGCTCCTTTCGCCGTGTCGTTGCCAACGATGGGCAGCAGCAGCCCGGTCTGCCGATGATCCTGCTGCACCGGGTGCGAGACATACGGCATGAAAAAGAGCGGCTCGTTGAACAGCCGGAAGGTACTGTTGCGGGCGCGTGCGACGCCGTTGTCAATCAGGACGCTCTTGGCAATCAGCTGCCAGTCGGGCGTCGGAAGCCGGCAGCTTGTCATGGTTCCCGACAACACCTGGTAGCGCCCCGGGCCCAGCTGCAGCACTTCGCGGCCGGCCAGGGCGAAGGGGTTGGGCGCGGTAAAGACAAAGCGATCATGGGTCACGGAGCGCACACCCAGCGTTCCCGTGGCGTCGTAGAAGTGCGCGGTGTGCTGGTCCATGTTCATGGTGCCGTGATCGGCGACGATGTGTTCATCCGATGGGCCGCCATCGACCGTCACATGACCCTGGGCGTCGAGGGTAGAGGTTGCAGCGTTGTACACGGCGTGGTCCGCGTGCACCCGGTACGTCTTGTAGAGGACGAGGATGTCGCCATCGAGCGTGTAGACGTCGCCGGCTTTGCCCTGGGTGTTGGCTTCTATGTGAACCGGCGTGCCAGGCGCGGGCGCCTCCACCGGGATGGCGACTCCGGTGTCGACGATGTCGCTTGCAAGGGGGGCAGGTGGCGGCGGCGGTGCTGGCTGGTCGATGCCGCTGTCGATATCCGGCGTAGCGAGCTCTGGGTATGTCGCCGGTGCGCCTGCGGCAGGCGAGGGGGTCCCGGTTTGTGGCGGGGCAAATGCAGGGTCGGCGCCGGGGCTCAGCGGTGTCACGCCGTTAGGATCCGGATCACCGGCAGGCTGCGGCGAGGGCTTCTGCGACTGCTGTGGCGCGCTCTCCTGCGCCATCGTTTGTGCGGGCATCGCTGGCTGCACAAGGGCCGGCAACCGGGGTAGCTGCTTCGCCACCCCTGCAGCGTGGAGTGCAGGGTGACATAGCAAAAACAGCGTGATACACCAAGTTGTGCGGGTTCTCATTGCGGCAGGCATCCTCAGCATAACAAAGGCGATGGACGTCCGGCGCCACGGGGAGCTGCATGGCGCCACCCGGCACAGTCATGTCTGGCTCTCGAAGCGGCGATTAGACTTTGCACTCCGCAGCCCTGCCTGCGCAGTGCCGTCTCTTGTTCCACGTTACGCAATGCATCATTTTTCCGGCTCTCCTCTGCCGTATGTCGCCCCTAGGATCCCGCTTCCCGCGTGACCCCAGGAGCAAGAAGGACTTGTCTGTGAGCACACCTGCAACGCTGCCGCACTCTGCTTCGACTGCTTTGCGCGCGTCGATGGCTCCACTGCCTGAGGCAACATCGCTCACCTGGAAAACCGATCTGCATGCCCGGCTGCGCGAACATCGCGCGCGACGTGGCGGCTCGGCCGCTGCGTCCCCGGAAGCCGGCCTGCAGGGATACCGGCCAGGCCCGGAGAAAAGCACGTCTGCTTCGAAAGTGGCAGCGCGCGTGGCCGAACGCTACAAGGAAGCTCCCTCATATCAGCAGTTGCTGGCTGCAAGCGCGGCTGCGGCGGCCACCGCAGCCGATGCTGCACACGCCGCCCATGTCGCGGCACAGGCCGCGCTTTCCGGCTGGCATCGCTCGCAGCAGCAGGGCAGCCTTGCGCCTGCGGCGTCCGACGGGGCCAACGCGCATGCTGCGGAAGACCTCCCGTCCGGCTCCCTTGCGGCGGAACACTCCTGGTTCGGGGAAAGCCTGCAGGGAGGCGAGCAAATCACGCCGACGAGCGCACATGCGGCGACCAGCAGCGCACCGCGCGCGGCGAGCGAGCCTGCAGCCCTGGTCGAGCATCATGCGCCGCTGCCCGCGCGGCCCTCGATGCCGGTCCGCCGGCCTGTGGCTGCTCGCTCCCGCTCGCTTGTCGACGCCTTCGCCGAAGCCGTGGTGCCCGCGGCACAAAGCCTGCCGGCGAAGCTGATCGAGTTTCCCCGCGAACTGGTTGCCGCACGCAAGCAGCGGCCTCGCCTGGCAGAAGGACCGCTCCTGGCAGAAGCGGCCCTCCCGCCAGAAGTGCAGATCCAAGCGGAGGAGTGGGCGCCGGCCCGGCAATCGCCCGCCATCCCGCTGCGGATCTTTGAAGTAGGTGGGGAAGTAGGTGCGGAAGCAGGCGCGAACGCCCACGCCAGCGCCGTGAAACCAGGAGCGCCGTATGCATCTGACTCTGCGGCTGGGCAAGCAAGCTGGGAAGCGGATAGCATCACGAGTACCACTTCTGCCCGGGCACACAGCCCCTGGTATGAAGCGCAGGATGAGGACAGCCTTTTTGGCGGCATGACGGATCAGCCGAGCAGGGAGTTCGAGGAAGACGCGCCGCGCCGCCGGGCCGGCTTCCATGCCGATCCAGGTGGGGAT
>CAXTEW010000120.1:0-8782 GCA_964243175.1 uncultured Acidobacteriaceae bacterium | reverse complement strand
TAGAACGGGGACGTTGTGCCATGCATCATGAACGACTCGTTGAACTGATCGAACTCCATAGGTGCACGGTCACTCAGCTTGACATGCACCATTGACCCCATGGAGAAAGCTGCGAGCATTTTATGGGTCGATTGCACGGCAAAGATGACCGGCCGATTCGGCATCTCGTCGGGCACACCCATCGCGTAGCGGCCTTCGTAGATTTCGTGAAACTTGGCATAGGCGTACCAGGCTTCGTCGAAGTGAACGCGCGGCACACTCTGCGCGAGCTCACCGACTACCTTGTTCACGTCGTAACACAGGCCGTCATAAGTTGAGTTAGTCACCACAGCATAAGTCGGCGTCTTGTTCGGAGCCCCCGCAGTGAACGGGCTTTTCGCGATCAACTCCGCAATGGACTCGGGACTAAATCGCCGCAGCGGCACCAGCCCAATCATGCCGTAGCCGTTACGCGTCGGCTTGAAGTACACTGGTCGCGCGCCGGTGACGGTCAGTACATGGGCGATCGACTTATGGCAGTTCGCGTCCGCCAGGACGATGTCGTCCTGCGCAATCACGCCGTGGCCGACGATCTGGTTCGATGTTGACGAGCCGCCCAGGACAAAGAAGGTCCAGTCCGCGCCAAAGATACGTGCTGCATTTCGCTCGGAGTCTCCCGGAGGCCCGATGTGGTCCAGCCATGAGCCGAGTGGGGCCGTCGAAATACCGAGATCTGCGCGCAGCAGGTTTTCACCAAAGAACCGGTGAAACTCCATACCGATCGGGTGCTTCAGAAAAGCCACGCCGCCCATGTGGCCTGGCGCGTCCCAGGAGTACGCGCCCTGGTCCGTATACTTCTTCAGCTCGCGAAAGTATGGCGGCAGCAGCTGCTCATGGTAGCGCTCCACAGCGAAATCTACGCGGTTCGCAATAAACGCTGGCGTGTCGCCGAACAGATGAATGTACTCATGGACCTGGCGTACCACCTCAAGTGGAAGCTCGCTGACCAGCGTCCGATCCGCGATCAGGAAAACAGGGATTTTTTTGTTGCGGCGGCGCACCGCGCGCAGAATCTGCAGCGCTGCTCTCTCGTCAAACTGGCTGTCGCCTTCCAGGTCCCAGTCCAGCAGGATCGCGCTGTGCGACGGGTCAGAGGTGACGAGCGACAACCCGTCTTCCGGCGTCGACGTGCGCACGACCTTGTAACCCTCTTCGCGAATCGCATCCACCAGTCGCTCCATGGCACGGTCGGAGACAGAATCCGTACCGCCCAGCTCACTGGCGATCAACAACACCCAACGCCCTTCGTTCATATGTCCATGCTATCCCCAACGGGTGAACAGGCCATGGCAGAGCGTTGAGCAGGTGCAAGGCCGGACCGCCTGTGCGGCTGGCAGCCACTTCGTGGCGAGTATTCGTTTCTTCCGCAAAACGGACGTGGCGGCTCCAAACCCCGCAAAGACCCGCCACGAAGGGGCTGCCAGCCGCACAGGCGGTCTTGCCCTTCCTTGAGTAGCTGCTACCGAGCAGTCCAGCCGCCATCGATCAGCAGCGTGTGCCCAGTAATGAGCGAAGCCGCAGGGGAAGCCAGGAAGACCACAGCGCCGGCTACCTCGACCGGTTCGCCAATACGGTGGAGCGCCGCGATCCGCTCGACCACTTCGGCGCGAAACTCGGGGTCCTCCAGCGCAGGCCCCGTGCCGGGCGTGTGGATAAAGGTCGGCGCCACCGCATTGACGCGGATGTTGTACTTGCCCCACTCGACCGCGAGGCACTTGGTCAGGTGCGCGGTGCCTGCCTTGGTCATGCAGTAGATCGACTCAGAAGGCAGCGCCGCAAACCCTGCCTGCGAACTCATGTTGATGATGCAGCCGTGGCCCTGCTCGATCATGATGCGCCCGGCAGCCTGGCTGGCGAAGAAAGTGCCTTTCAGGTTGACCGCGACCGTACGGTCGAAGTCTTCCTCGCGCACATTCTCTGCCAGGTTCACGGGCGCTACCCCTGCGTTGTTGACCAGCAGGTCAAGCCTGCCGAAGTGCCGCGCCGTATTCGTCACCGCCTCCTGCACCTGCTGCAGGTCGCTCATCTCCATCTGTACCGGGAAGACACGCCGGCCCAGCGCTGTAATCTCGTCGCCCAGGCCTGCATCGCTCGACATATCCCGCAGACCGATAGCGACGTGCGCACCTGCCTCGGCCAGTGCCAGTGCGATCGCCCGGCCCAGTCCGCGGGCTGCTCCAGTTACCAGGGCCACCTGCCCATGTAGATCAAACGACCGCAACGCTGTCATACCCTCTCCCTGTGTCAAACCTTTCGGCCGTGCCCGCTTGAGCGTCGCCCGTGTGAACGTAAATCAATCTGCTGAGCATACGACACGGCACACAGCACCGTCGCTCCCCGGCAACCGCCTCGCGCGCGCATCAACACTGCGCCGGCTTTGCCCCGGAACTGTGACGCAGTGAAGCCGCATCATCACGAGCTCCCAGCCATCTGCCGCTCGACAGGCGCTGAGAACCCACTGGAGCTGCATTCTCGCAAAAAGCACCGCGGGCGGCTTGTTACGCAAGGTGGTCCGAGTGTTCATTG
This sequence comes from uncultured Acidobacteriaceae bacterium, assembly GCA_964243175.1. Classification (GTDB taxonomy): domain Bacteria; phylum Acidobacteriota; class Terriglobia; order Terriglobales; family Acidobacteriaceae; genus EB88. Next base: position 6,217 of record CAXTEW010000120.1, on the reverse strand, counting down.
CAAGCGGTTTGGGGGTCCCGGCCACATGCTAGGATCAGTCCATGAAGGTCGCCATCACGGTCGTGCGCCCATTCCACGCCGTCAAGATGGCCAACCTTCTTCGCCGCCACGTCGAGGGCGTCGACATCTGGACAACCGCGCCCCGGCGCTACTTCCACAACCTGGACGCTGCGGTCCGAACCCACCTGGTTCCCGCTCCCGTCGAGCTGGTATCGCGCGTCCTCAAGCTCGCTCTCTTCCCCGCTGCCTTCCAGCGCGGCATCGTCTGGTGGGACCGCATGGTCGCAACCATGATGCCGCCGACCGAAATAGTTATCGGGTTCGCAACGCAGACGCTGCATACCGGCCAGGCTGCCCGGCGACGGGGTGGAATCTTTGTTCTCGACCGTGCCTGCCCCCATGTCGACTTCCAGCAAGACCTCGTCAGGGAGGAGTCTGCAAAGGTAGGCGCGGTTTTTCAGCCGGAGCCCGCCTGGTTTCGTGATCGGCAGCTCGCTGAGTACGAGACCGCCAACACGATCCTGGTTCCCTCGCGATACAGCGCCCAGACGTTTCCGGCACACCTGCAACCGAAGCTCCTGCTGGCGCCACTGCTCGGCCGCGCCCAGGCAAAAGGCGCCATCCAGCTGCAACGAAACACCCCGTTTAGTGTCGGCGTACTTGGCGGCCACCCGCTCCGCAAGGGCTACCTGTACCTGCTGCAGGCATGGAAACGACTCAACCTGCCCAATGCCCGCCTGCTCATCCGCTCCTCAAGCGACTTCTCGGCGTACCCGCTGCTCGAAGAGTTGCTGCGCGAGACCCCCAATGTCGAGTTGATCGAGTACGTGCCCAACATTGCGGAGTTCTACCAGCGCTGCGACCTGTTTGTTCTGCCCAGCATGGACGACGGCTTTGGCATGGCACTGTTCGAGGCCATGGCCAACGGGGTGCCCAGCATCGCCACCCGCAACTGCGGTGCGTCAGAGCTGCTGACCGACGGCGTCGATGGCCTGCTGATCGATGCCGGTAGCGTGGATCAACTCGTCGAGTCGATCACCACCTTGTACGAGGATGAACAACGCCGGCAGGCGATCGCCTTGGCCGGTCAGGCGACAGTCGATCGTATCGCCGCGACAACCTTGTATGAAGATGCCCTCAGGCAGCTGCTGATCCCCCGGCAGGCTGCGGCAGTCGCGTAAGCAAGGGGCTTCGTACGAGTGCCTGAGGGACCTGCCGCAGTGACCCATCGCTTCTTCATGGACAGCACCTATGCCGGCGACGGAGAGCGGCTGCGAGAGATTGCGCCCCCACCCTGGACCAGCGACCTGCCGGCCGAGTTCCGCTACCCCTATGACGTGCTTGAACGGGCCCTTCCAGACGTACAGGCAGAAGGCCTGCGCTTCCTGTTTACCAAGGAAGCCTACTTTCTTCCCGAGTACGGTCCACAGGTCGTGCCGGTGTTGCTACAGGAAGAGCGCTGCAAGGTTCCTGTGTACGGCCGCCACGTACGCGCTGTTCTTCGGAACCTGCTGACCTACCCGTTCCTGGGCTACCGGCCCAGCCGCGTTCTGACCAAAGGCTTTACCCGGCTCGAAGCCGTGCTGACTTTTGAGTACCTGCGCGACACCTATACCAGCCGACGCGCCCGCCAGGCCCTGGCTCACCCCCCGTCAGACTTCCCCGCGCCTATTCGCCGCGACCCGAGAACCATCCGGCTGCCACTCGGATACCACAGCCAGGTTGCGGTGCCGCAGGTCGCGATGGCCGAGCGGGAGCTCGACACCTTCTTCGTGGGGCAGGTCAAGGAGTGGGTGCCGCCCGGCAGCTACCGTCGCTACATCTCCAGCTCAAAGATGGAAGCCCGCAAACAGATCTGGACTGTTCTTCGCCAGCTGCAGCAGGAGGGCAAGTGGCGCATGGACCTGGGCGACATCGCGGCTGACCAGAACAAGGCTGCTGGCGCTGCCTTCGGCAGCTACTCAGAGAAGATGATGCAGTCCCGCGTCTGCGTCGCCCCGCGCGGCTCCATGGCCGACACCTTCCGCGCCTTTGAGGGTCTACGCGCAGGCTGCCTGGTCGTGGCCAATCCCCTGCCCAAGGACGACTTTCTCTTTCCCGGCGCGCCGCTGCTCATCGTCGATCACTGGCGCGAGATCCGCGGGATCCTTGAGCGCTATGCTCGTGACACCAATGCACTCGAAGAGTGGAGGGCGCGTAGCCTTGCCTGGTGGGATGATCGCCTCAGGCCTGAGGTGCTGGCGCGGTTTGTTGCACACGAACTCAATGAAGCCGGTGTCACGCTTTCGCGCTAGGCCCTTTACGCAATGCTCAGACGCCGCTGCCTCGCCCTGCCAGCGCCGGGATCCTTGAAGCCAGCTTGCTCCACAGCATCGCCCGCAGCTCATCAACCTGGAAGATCCAGTAGCAAAACGCCGAGAGCAGCAGCGTGGTTGCCGTCGCGAAAACACCCTGCAAAAGGTACGGCACAGAGCGTATATGCAGGATTGGCCAGGCGAAGATCAGCGTGCACACCGCCATGATCGCGAGCATCTGGTAAACCGGCTTGTGGTCGAGAATAGCCTCCTCGCCAAAGAGGCGGTCGTTCAGGTGCAGCAGGTAGAACAGCTGGAGCGTCTCTGAAATCAGCGCCAGCCCAAGATAGCCCTGGATCCCGAACTGGTGCAGCAGCGGGATGGACAGCAGGCTGGTGAGGCCGTACGCCGCCAGCGTCTGCCAGGAGATGGACTCCACCCGGTTGGACGAGAACTGGAACTGGTACTTGTGTTCCTTGATCGACAGGATCGACACCGTGAGCCCGAGCGTAATGCAGACGCCGGGCCGGAAGTAAGCGCCTTTGTGCAGCCAGAGCTGCAGCAGCAGCGGCGTGGCCAGCATGGAGCCGAACGTGATCGGGGGCGTCATCAACAGGACCAGCCGCTCCGATAGCGCGTACAGGCGGTGAAGCCGCTTCCAGTCCTGCTGGCCATAGATCATCGTGATCTCGGCGCTGAGTGAGTTGGTGAGCAGGTACAGCAGGCGCCGGCTCATCGAGTAAATCGTCCGCGTGACTGAGTACACCACCACAATCTGTGGACCTAGGAAGCGCTGCATCAGCAGCACCGGTACCTGGTACGAGAGCAGCCCGGAGCTCGCCAGCAGCATGTACTGCGCACTCGGCTTGAGGATGGAACCAAGCGAGCCTTGGCGCCAGTACCGCAGGCTGGGCTTGAGGTCAGGGCAGCGCCGCGGCAGGTCGAAGCTCAAAATCAAAGCCATCAACAGGGTGACAGACACCTGGCCTGCCGCGATCACGGGAAAGGGCTCGCGCAACAGCACCAGCGACACGATGACCAGCATCCCGGCGAGCTGGTTGATGTTGCCGAAGTGGGTGCCGCGATGCGCCTCGCCGAACACCATGTACGAACCCGAAAAAAAGCCGAAAAGCATACTGGCCATGATCTGCAGGCCGAGCAGATAGAGCGTGACATGGGCCGAGAGTGGCGATACGGAAAGCCGCAGGAGCGTGGTCAGCGGAACCAGGAAAACGACCAGCAGCAACACGGCGGCGCCCAGGAAAGCCAGCAGCAGGATGCGCAGCCCCGCCGACTGGATCTCGCGTGCTTCCTGTATCTCGCCCCGGTTGTAATGGATCGTGACCTGCATGTTGGTATAGGTCTGCAGGCCATAATTGAAGGTGCCCAGGTAGGAGATGGCAGCGCTCAGCGCCAGCCACTGTCCGTACAGACCGGCGCCCATGATGTGGAGGAAGGCCGGCGGGAGCAGGAGCTGCTGCGCCATAACAACCAGCTGGTTGGCGTTTTGCGCGGCGAACAGCTTGGCGATTCGGCGAAGACTCATTCCGTCCTGTGGGTAGCGCAGCAACCAGCAGCAGGCAAGCAACAAAAGAAAAGCAATGCGCGGTCAGGACATTCGCCGCCAGCAGCCGAACCGTCACTACATCTTATAGCGCCCCAGGTCTTCGTCATTCAGATTCTCCAGCCAGTTCTTCAGGTCTTCCGCGCTGGCCTGGTCGGCCGGGCTGGGGATCACCTTCGCTGTGCGCAGCACATCCTCGTCGACAAAGATGGGGCAGTCCGATCGGAGCGCGAGCGCGAGCGCGTCGGAAGGCCGGGCGTCCAGCGTCACGATCTCGCCATTCTGCTTGAGCCAGATCACGGCGAAAAAGGTATCGTCCCGCAGCTCGGACACAACGACGCGGTCGACCGTGGCATTGAGCCCGTGGATCAGGTTCCGCAGCAGGTCGTGTGTCATCGGCCGGGGGGTCGCTGCCTTCTCGACCTCGAGCGCGATGGCGCTGGCCTCAAACAGCCCTACCCAGATTGGAAGGACCGTGTTGCCGGTCAGGTCTTTCAGAATCACAATCGGCTGCTGCGTCGACGGGTCGACCATCAGGCCGCGTATTTTCATCTCGACTTCCATCGCTCGTTTCCTTCCACCTGCCGGTGACCGTCGGCCGCTGCGGAGTCTGCTGCTTTCAGCTGTTTAGATAGCTTCCCCAACCAGGCTGTTCGGAAAACTCTCCGTCACCCGTACCGGCAGGTACGATCCGGGTGCAGGCGCAATCAACTGGTTGGTCGTAAAGTTCAACGTCTTGTTCTGCGTGGTGCGTCCGGCGATCTGCCCCCGGGTTGTCATGTGGCCCTCGACCATGACCTCATGCACCTGGCCGACATGCCGGCTGTAGTTCTCCCGCTGCAGTGCCCGCTGCCGCTCCAGCAGCACCTGCAGCCGCGTCCCCTTTTCTTCCTCCGGGATCGAATCCGCCATGTGGATCGCCGGGGTGTTGGGCCGCTGCGAGTACTTGAAGGCAAACACCGCGTCGTACTTCACCTCGGCCAGCATGCTCATCGTGTCTTCAAAGTCCTGCAGCGTCTCGCCGGGGAAGCCGACAATGATGTCTGTCGTCATGCTGATCTCGCGCTTTGCCGCCTTGATCCACGCGATGCGCTCGAGGTACCACTCGCGGGTATACTCACGCGCCATCAGCCCCAGCACCTTGGTCGACCCACTCTGCACCGGCAGGTGAACATGATCGCACAGCGTCGGCACGGCATCGATCGCCTGCACGATCTCGGGAGTGAAGTCGCGCGGGTGCGACGTTGTGAACCGTACCCTGCGGATCCCCGCCACCTCGCCGACCGCCGCCAGCAGTTCCGCGAAACTCATCCTGCCTTCCGGGTCGCGGTAGGAGTTCACATTCTGCCCCAGCAGCTGGATCTCGGTGTAGCCGGCATCAGCCATCTGCCGCGCCTCAACGAGCACACTCGCCGAAGTACGCGAGCGCTCCTTGCCTCGCGTATGCGGCACCACGCAGTAGGCGCAGAACTTGTCGCAGCCTTCCACAATCGTGATGTAGCCCCGGTGCTGGTTCGAGCGAGCCGTGAACTCGGTGACGAAAGTCTCGTCGGTCTGGCGATCATCCAGCCCGGTGACGCGGGTATTTCCTGCTTCCAGCTGGACCAGCATCTCGGGGAGCTTGCGGTAGCTCGCCGAACCGGAAACCAGCGAAACATACGGCGCGCGCTCAAAGATACGCTCGCCTTCCTGCTGGGCCACGCAGCCGAGCACGCCAAATCGCTTGCCCTGCTTGTGCAGCTTCTTGTAATCGTTGAGCCGGTTGAAGACCTTCTGCTCTGCCTTGTCCCGGATCGAACAGGTGTTGTACAGGATCAGGTCGGCGGCTTCCTCGGTCTGTACCTGGGTGTAGCCCTGCTGCTCGAGCGTGCCGATTACCTTTTCCGAGTCATGGACGTTCATCTGGCAGCCGAATGTTTCGAGGTAAAACGTCTTGTCGGCGGCTGTGTCCATGGTCTATCTACTATACCAAGCGCGTCCTGGCGCGATGCCGAGGCTCTAGTTGCCCGAATTGCTTCCGCTATGCTGAGCATGACGCGTTATGAATGCTTTTCCAGGCACACTCACTCCCCTGCCCTTCGATGACCAGCACGGCTGCTTCGGCTGTGGCGCACACAACGATGCGGGTCTGCACCTGCGCTTCTTTACCGATGGAGACGACGCGGTATATGCCCGTATCCGCATGCCCGAGCGCTTCCAGGGGCCGCACGGCTTCGTCCACGGTGGGGTCATCGCCAGCATCCTTGACGAAGCGATGAGCAAGGCAATCCACGCCAGTGCACATGGCGCCAAGGTGTTCGCGCTCACCCGCCGCATGGAAACCGAGTACCTGCGGCCCACGCCGCTCGCCGTGGAACTG
>CAXTEW010000119.1:0-8975 GCA_964243175.1 uncultured Acidobacteriaceae bacterium | reverse complement strand
CGAGAACACCATGCCCAGCAGGCCGTAGAGGAATGCGCCTTTCAGATCGATCCGGACACCGGAAAGCAAGGGGCTATGCGCCGCGTTGACCAGGCGCAGCGTCTCGACCGCAACGGCTGCCGGCGTAAGGATGACCGCCAGTGCAAAGCTGAAGCGCTCGGCCCGCTCCTTCCCCACGCCCAGCAGCATGCCGGTCGAGATGGTGGTGCCCGAGCGGGAAAATCCGCGAAAGGGAATAGCCAGCCCCTGCACCACGCCCATGCAGTAGGCCTGCCCAAAGGTGAGATTGCCGCCGGTGAAAGTCGCCGCTGCTTCCCCTGCCTCCGGGCTTTCGGCCTTGCTTGCGCGACGCCTTTCCACCAGCCCCGCGACCAGGGTCAGGAGGCCGGCCGCGGCCAGCGCCGGAGCGATGAGTTCGAGATGGCTGAACAACTGCTCGATCTCGGTACTTTCGGCGCCATGGAACAGGGTCATTTCGATGACCTTCTTGATGGCCAGCCCGACACCGGCAGTAATCGCCAGCGCCCACGCGGCCAGGATGGCAAAGCGCTTGAAGTGCTGGTACCCGGAGAAATAAGCTTCCTTCCATGTCTTCCAGAAAAAGGCAATCACTGCAAACATCGTTCCTGTATGCAGCAGAACCAGGAGCAGCGTCATCTGCGGGGAGGAAGGATCCAGTCCCATCAATTTTTCCGCGACCACTACATGCGCGGAACTCGACACCGGCAGCAGCTCGGTGAGGCCCTGCAACAGGGCAAGAAGAATCACTTTTACCAGGGACATGCTACCAGTCTAAGAGAAGCGGTTGAGCGGCCGCCCACCGCGAAGTAGCATTGGGGACGATGAGCGCCGCCGGAGTTGTCAAACCAGACGCGCACAGTCGCGCTCCCGGGAAGAAGTGGATGGGACCTGCAACCCTTTGCCTGTTTCCGGCATGCGCCCCGCGATAACGCGAGGGTGGCCAGCCTGCAGCATGGTCCTGCCCGCTTCGATGCAGAAGCCGACCGCTTCCTCCGGAAAAACAAACGCATTTCTGATGAACGCCGTGCCAGCGCAACAGGGAGCAACCCGCGATGGAGCGGGCCCAGGCAAAAAGCAAGCGGAACGTGCTTGCGCCCTGTGAGCCCGGCACAGAAGCATCGCGAGCAGGACGCGCAGTTCGCAAAAATCTGCTGAGAGTGCATCCGCCAGCCTTGCCCTTCTTGTAACCAAAGTAATTCCGAAGATTGCGATCGTAACCACCCCCGATATATAGCTAGGGCATTCCGAAGCCGCTGGGAGCTCAATTGCGTGAAAGCGTCAGGCCTGCCGCACGCAGCACTCTCCCCGGGTTCCTGCGGAAGAATCAAGCCTGTCTTCTACATGACGATATTGCATTTCCGACTCTGAAGGGCTGCGCCTGCGGGCGCAAAGGGTATCTCGTTGAGCACAACACTGGCTCGGCTGGCTGCCCGCTTCCTTTGTCCTGTTAACGACTCTCCCAGGGTCTTCCAACCTCGCGAAGCAGGTAACATGCCGATTTGTAAATGGACCGACGTTCTTCTTCTTTCCCTGGTTGCCGGCACGCCGACGTGGTTACCTGCGCAGCAATCCACCCCGCCCGCGCCAGGGGAACCACAGGCCGCTGACATCCTTGCAGTCTTCGGCAATCTCCCTGTATTTCAGGCTGCTGCCTATGGCGCGTCAGGTAGCGCCACCGCTGGCACCTGCTCCACTGTGGCCGGGTCCACCACGCTCACGTGCAACTTCTCCACCAACGATTTTGCCGTAGGTCAAGGCATCCACATTGTGGGTGCAGGACCCGCAGCGGCAACCCAGCCGATCCCGGTACAGCCGGTGGTTACGCGCTCGAACAGCGCCGGTGGCAGCCATGCTTATTGCTACGTGGTCATGACGGCTGATCCGCTGGAAGGCATCAGTGTCCCGAGCCCGAAGACCTGCGTCAGCAACGAGCCGGTACTGTCGTATACCGGTACGTCCAATGCGCTTGGACTCAACTACCCGAACGGACTGGGCAACACGCCGGCTTTTCTCTGGTACGTCTCTGACAATGGCGGTCCGTATCAACTTGTTACCGTCTCGAGCTTCACGGCGGCTGCGAGCGATGTGGGGCAGCGTCCCGGTACGCGCGGTGGCTGGCCTGTCAACCTGCCGGCTGCTAACCCGGATATAGCGAAGAACCAGGACTTCTACACAACGGTGGCAGCGCTCCAGGGCAACACGATCACCACTGTGGATGCCATACCCTCAACGGTGAGCGGCGCGGTCACGATGCATGACGATACGCAGGCAGTCGAGCACGCGATACTTGCGGCGGACGCAGCCGGTGGCGGCACAGTGCAGCTGGGGGCCGGCACATACCGCATCGAGCAACCCTTCTTCACGGTAGCCGGCACCGAGGCGTCCTATCCGACTTACTCCACCAGCCTCGCGGCAGAGTACTCCTTTGACCACTACGGGTCGCTCTACCTGCCGTCGCGATCGCACGGCAAGCTGAACGTGCAGGGCACCGGGGCACAGACCGTGATCGACACGCCGCCAGATCATGGAGCGGCATCGTCTCTCTTCCTGATAGGTCCCAGCAATCGGCCCAACTATCTCCCCGGCGTTCTCGCCATGCAGGACGTCGCGGCCGGTGCAACCAGTCTTACCCTCACCGGCGGTTCCGGCACGTTGAGCGCCGGCGATGACATCTATCTCTACTCCGGCACCTTCCAGGGATCGCCATGCCTGAATGCAGGCAGCACTGCCAGCGGCTGCCACTTTTCTGAGCTCAACACCGTCGCGTCGGTAAGCGGCAACATCGTCAACCTGGTGTATCCGACATCGAAGCGCTTCTACAACGATGGCAGCAGCTCCTTCGGTGTAGTCAAAACGCTGATCGCGCCACACGACGTAGCCATACAAAACATGGCGATCAATACCTACGCGCCCATCACGTATGTCGGCCAGACGTACGGCCTGGTGATCAACGGGCTACAGATCAACGGCGCGATCGCGCATGGCGCTTTTGGCGGCGGCTTCAAGCGGGATGTAACAATCGAGAACTCAAGCTGGACCTTCGGCGCCGGGGACGCTTCGTATAACGGTACCGATGAGTATGACCAGTTCACCCACGTCGCCTTCCTGAACGACACGATCACGGGGTATGGAGCGCCCGGTGCGGAAGCCTTCTCGCTCATGCCGCGCATTTATGGCACCGAGGGTTCCTCGCAGTTCACCTTTCAGAACAACACTCTCAACCATGCCGCGGTGTACTTTGACCAGACCACGGGAGACGTCATCAGCCAGAACGTCTTCAATGACGCGATCCTCAACCTTGGCGCTGCATACGGGACCAGGAGCTTTCTGTACGGGCCTGTTCATAACACTTCGTTCGACTCCTTCGGCTCGCAGGCAACAGCGACGGTGTCTAACAACACCTTCAACGAAGACAGCGCGTATATCCCTCCCTTTCTCCTGCAGATAGGACACTTCGACAACGCTGCCGTCACCGGCAATGTCATCGAGTCACAAAGCAGCGCGCCGATGGCAGCGATCACGGCGTACTCGGGCAACTTCACCGGCAATACGCTCGTGCTGGCCGCCGAGGCGACCTCGATTGGCATGGCGCTTGTTCCTGACCAGTCCGCCGGCACGCCTGCCGCCGCGTTCACGGTGGAGAACAATGTTCTCGCTATCTCCGGGTTCTCTATCGGCATCTATGTGCCGGACCAGGGCTTCACCGACCTGCCTGGTATCTGTGTTCAGGGCAATACTTACCAGCAGTTTGGTTTGTCTCTGATCCTTGCCAACCCTTTCAGCGTCAACCAGACCTGCTCGCAGAAGGCGTTCTAACCCGCGGCCACGAGCAACAAACGTCCGGAGACGACCCTCGATGGCGTTGTCAGCATCGAGGGTCGTTTGTTTGGTACCCCTTGTTCCCCCTGAAGCGGCTCATTGCGCGCCAGCGCGCGAGCCGCGGACGTAGCCCGCGATTGACTACAATATGGCTATGACTAGGCCACGTAAGTCGCTCCCCGCGGAGCGCGGGCTGCACTTCATCACCTGTGCCTCGTACCAGCACCAGCAGAAGCTCGGAGCAGAAAAACACCGCAGCCTCTTGTGCCAGTTACTGGAGGAGCTGCGAGCGAAGTACCAGTTCCAGATCGTGGGCTACGCTGTCATGCCCGCGTCCATACAGGTGCTCTTGTCTGCGCCTGAAAAGGACACTGTCGAAGACGTGATGCTGACCCTGCGTCAACGCTACCAGCGTCGCTACAACGTGTCGGCGCGCTCGGAGGAGCCAGCGTGGGAGAAGAAAATGACAGACGTCCACGTCGTCACGGCCGACCACATCGTAGGTTGCCTGAGCCTGATGCACCACGCGCCCGTAAAAGCAGGCCTGGCAGAGAAAGCGACAGACTGGGAGTGGAGCAGCGCAAGGCGGTATGCCGGACTGCCCGAGGGAACGGTCACGGTCGAGCCGTCTCCAGACCCACGCGCTTACATCCCGGCCTAACGCAGGCGGCGTCACAACCGCGCCTGCCGCAATCTTTGTCTTACATTTCGGCAGCTACTGTTTCGCGTGTGCATTCAGATGGTCAAGCGCCGACTTCAAGGCATCGAGTTTCTGGCCCGCCTCGCTGAGCCTGCCCGCGGCTGTGAGGCGCTGGTAGTCGGCGAAGTCTCGGCCGGCCTCGGCGATGAGCGAAGCGGTATCTACCGCTGCCGGCGAGGCTGCCTGCGCCTCGGGCGACGCTGGTGGCGCGGCGTCCCCGGCACTGAGCGTGGAGGCCTCGTTCCCAAAGAGCGAGCGCAGCGCTGCCTCGAAGGTGGTTCCGTAGGCAAGCTTGTCCTGTAATGCCAGGACCACCAGGCGTAGTTCAGGCATGGGGCTTTGCTGGGCCTGCAGGTAGATGGGTTCCGCGTACAACAGGGAGCGTCCCGAGGGGATCACGAGCAGGCTGCCGCGCAACACGTGCGAGCCTTGCTGGTTCCACAAAGTCAGTTGTCCGGATAACTGCGCGTTCTGGTCGATGCGTGCTTCTATCTGCTGCGGACCATCAATCAACCGCGTCTTTGGAAAGTCGTACACCACAGCGCTTCCGTAATTCGGTGCGTCACACCGGCCGGCGATCCAGCCGATCAGGTTGTTCCGGTTGGCCGGGGTAAATGGCAGGATCTCGACAAACTCCTCGTGTGCGCCGCCTGGCAGTTTCATCAGGACAAAGTTCGGCTGCATCTCCTGGGCCGACTGCTCACCATTGCCCTCGCTCCCTGTCTCAGTGGCCACGGTCCACAGATCCTCACGGTTGAAGAACACCTCGGGATTGGTCATGTGGTAGAGGCCGTACACTTCTGATTGCAGCTTGAGCAGCGCCTCTGGATAGCGCACATGCCGCTGCAGGTCCGCGGGCATGGCAGCAGCATCCTTGAAGAGAGAAGGAAAGATGCGGCGGTAAGTGGCAAGCACAGGATCGCCGCTGTCGAAAACGTAGAACGTGGCGCTGCCATTGTAAGCATCAATGACAATCTTGACGCTGTTGCGCATGTAGTTGATGGGCTGCCCGTCGAGATTGTAGTGGGTTGCGTACGGGTAAGTATCTGACACGGTAAATGCGTCCATGATCCAGGACAGCCGGCCGTCGTCTCCGACGACCATGTAAGGGTCTTGGTCGAAGGTAAGGAAAGGCGCGAGCTTGGCGACGCGATCGCGAATATTGCGAACCATCAGCAGCCGGCTTTGCGGGTTGACATCGTCACTGAAGGGGAGTGTCCCCAGGTCGTCGCGGTCGACGGCGAGCAGTATGCGACGCACGATACTGCCCATCGCGATGCCGCCCGTGCCCTGGTAGGTAGCGAGATTGTTACTCTGCCCCTGCGGGTAGTTAAACTCCTGCTGGCGCGTCCTGACATACACGTCCGTGTCTGTCAGTTCGCCGAAGTATATCTCGGGGCGAGTGACCTGCAGGCCAGGCACCGTGCTTTGTACCGGCATATTGCTCAGCAGCAGCGTCGGCAAACCCTCGGCGGTAAACCCGTTCACCGGGTTCATCGTTACCCCGTAGCCGTGCGTGTAAATCAGCTTCTCGTTGATCCAGTTACGGCTGCTGACCGGCAGTTTGTCGACGTTCAGCTCGCGGGGCGCAAGCATCACCTCGCGCATCGCGCCATTGATCTGGTATCGATCGATGTCGATGCCGGGGAAGTCGTAGTACGTACGGATTTCCTGGACCTGGCGCAGCGTATCCTGCAGCGCGTGCCAGTCCCACAGGCGGATGTTCTGCAGCGTTGGTTGATTGTTGGCCGGGTCCGCTGCATCGATCGTAGTCTCCGCAGGGAACTCACTTTGCGCGAAGCGGGTCAGTCCAAAAGCCTGGCGGGTCGCTTCAATGTTGTGCGTGATGTACGGCGCTTCTCGAACCAGCTCATTGGGCTTGACCAGGAAGCTGCTGACATACCAGCCGAGTATCCCGAGAAGGGTGTAAGTGGCGAAGGCGGGCAGGACAGCGGCTACAAGCCACCGGCCGCGAAGTTGCCGGACCGCGCAAGCCGCGGCGATGCAGGCGCCGAGCACTAGGGCCGCGCACACAACAAGCAGTCCCGGGATGGTGACATGCGCATCTGTGTAGTTAACGCCTTCAAAGATGGTGTGGTGCTCAAGCAGGAGCTCGAAGCGGTCGACATACAGCTTGACGGCGGCAATCAGGAACAGAAAGGACAAGGAGAGAGAAAGCCCGCGCCAGGGTGACGTGCGATAGGCGACCCGCTCCTTTTCAAGCGCACGCGAACCGCTGGTGATGAGAAGAAAGAGGACGGCAACGGCACAGATGGCGACGGCCAGGGTGAGCAGCCAGTTATTGATGAGCTGCCATGCGGGAAGGGTGAAGAGAAAGAAGGGAAGGGGCTTGCCGAAGAAGGGGTCGGCCTGGCCTGCCGCTGCATGCGGTGCATACCAGAAGAGTGCCAGGGTTGGCCAATGCGCCATAATGGCGAGCCCGGTTAGCAGCGCGACGACAACGGCGGCGCAGGTGGAAAGGAAGCGCAGCGTGGGTGCGACCGACAGGCTGATGGTTTGCCCGGCGATAACCAGGGCGTGGGCCTTGGGTAAGTCCCCTTCATGCGACCTGCGGATCACCCAGAGTGCGCCGTATGTAAGCAGAAACGTAACAAGGGTGGACGCGGTAAAAAAGCCGATCTCCAGCTTCGTCGTTGTCCAGAAAACGCTGCTGTAGCCCAGCGAGCTGAACCAGAGCAGGTCGACCCAGTCAGAGAGCGTGACGCGCGCGAGCACAAGCAGAGCGAGTGCGAGAAGCGCGAGGAGGGGAAGCCTCCGGCGTGTCCATCGCGATGGCCGTCGCTGGGATGCATCAATCAGTATCGGCACAGTTCACGCTGCTTTCAATGGGCAATGGAGAATCATGTGGAAGTGTACAGGCTGTGCAGCCGGACCTGGTGCAAAGCAACGGGGTGGTTTGCGTGGAGCGGAAGAGTCGGAAGATCCCGGTTCGGTTTGCCCAGTAGCGGTGGCAGCGCCCCCAGCTGCTTTCATCATTCCATGCCGCGGGGAGACGCTGGAGAATGGGCCGGTGATGTTGTTCCGTCAGTCGCTGCGGCCGCCAGCGACCTGCAGAGTGCAAACGCGACCTTGGGATCGCTGAGCATGGTCCTGTCACGCGTTGCGGGTGAGGGACGGAGCGGCCGATGACCCCTTCTTTGTTTTCGCACGTCCTGCTTGCGGCCATCGCAGGCCTCAGCATCCTGCTCATGCTGGTGCGTCCGCGCGGTATAGCGGAGGTGTACTGGGTGAGTGCCGGGGCGACCCTGCTGGTGGCGCTGCGGCTGGTGTCACTTAGCCTGGCCGCCAAGGCGATCGCCGAAGGCACAGACGTGTACCTGTTTCTCATTGGAATGATGCTGCTGTCAGAGCTCGCCCGGGAGCATGGTGTTTTCGACTGGGTGTCGTCCTGCGCCGTACGCGGCGCCAATGGTTCGTGCGCGCGTCTCTTCGCGCTGGTCTATGGCTTGGGCACGCTCGTGACTATCTTCATGTCGAACGACGCGGCAGCCGTGGTTCTTACCCCTGCGATCCTGAAGGCGGTGCGCAAGGCGAAGGTGGAACCGCTGCCGCACCTGTTTGCGTGCGCGTTGATTGCTAACGCCGCGTCCTTCACTCTGCCTATCTCTAACCCTGCGAACCTTGTTGTCTTTCGCCGGGACATGCCACCGCTGGGCCACTGGCTGCTGTCTTTCGCTTTGCCCTCACTGCTATCCATCGCCGCGACCTACCTGGTGATGCGCCTGCTCTTTCGCCGGCAGTTACGCGGAACGATCGGAGAGAAGCCGGACGTTGTGCCACTCCACACCGAAGGAAAGATGGTGCTGGCCGGCGTAGGCGTGATGGTTGCGGTGCTGCTCACGGCCTCCTCGCTGCACCAGCAACTGGGCCTGCCAACCTGCCTCGCGGCCCTTGCCGTGACAGCGACTGTTTCGATCAAGGGCCGTCGCAATCCTGTGCAGCTTGCGCGGGAGATCAGCTGGAGTACGCTGGCGCTGGTCGCGGGCTTGTTCGTCATGGTCGACGCGGTGGAAAGCATCGGCGCTCTCAGGCTGACAGAGGTTGCGCTGCATCGGGCCCAGGCGCTGCCTTTGGCGGCAGGTGCACTGCTCACGAGCTTTGTGGTCGGCGTGGGCAATAACCTGGTCAACAATCTACCCCTTGGCTTGATCGCCGGAGCGACGCTGCAGGCTGCACATGCACACGGGCCGCTGGCGCATGCCGTGCTCATCGGTGTTGACCTTGGACCCAACCTGTCCATCACCGGCTCGCTTGCCACCATTCTCTGGCTGCTGGCGTTGCGCAAGGAGAAGCTGGACGTCAGCTTCTGGGACTTTCTCAAGGTCGGCGTTGTGGCCATGCCTGTCGCGCTGCTCGCCGCAGCGGGTGGCAGCATCGCGCTCGATCTACTGCTAAGTCAATCCTGACGCGGACA
>CAXTEW010000118.1:0-9135 GCA_964243175.1 uncultured Acidobacteriaceae bacterium | reverse complement strand
TCTAGGCGAGCGATAAGGATCACGAGCAGCGAGATCTCGAAGCTGCAGACGCAGAGCATGAACGAGCTCGCTACTTCATTCAGCCAGCGGTTCACGTCATGGATCCCGTACACGGGAATATGCGCGGTAAGAGCTACCACCAGTGCAAGCGTCGCAGACCAGCGAAAGGCAATCAGTGCCGCGGAAGCAAGGCCAGGAAGCGGCCGCAGGCTGTTCTCGAGGATTGCGCCCATGACAAAGAAGACGCAGATGGTCGAGAGCAAATAGATGACCCAGAAGACGATCGCGATAGCGAAGTGCGCCCCGCGCGTATTGAAGCTCGCTGGCAGGATGCCGCTGATGAGGATCGGGTACCAGAGAGCGTTCAGCAGCCGAAGAATGGCGAAGATGCCGAGCGCTCGGTAATCAGGTGGCTCTTCGTACTTCCTGGCCGTGCCCGGGCTTCCTCGCTGCAGCAGCAAAGTCCGCCGTCTACCCCCGTAGTAGAGCGCGACCAGAACCGCGACCCATGCGAAAGGGTCGATGCGGGTCAGGACAGCGAGGGTAGACACAGGACTCATAGGCGGCTTCAGGCGAAAGTTCTTGGGACTGAGACCCGAAGTATACGGGAGAACTCGGTTCCAGTGCGTTCAGCTTATTTGGGGAACCAGATCGGCACCTGCCCCTTAGTGGGCGCAGCGGCATACTTGGGGAACCAGATCGGCACCTGACCCTTGGTGGGCGCAGCGGCGTACTTAGGGAACCAGATCGGCACCTGGCCCTTGGTAGGGGCAGCATGGCTGGTGGAGGCAGAGGCAAGGGCGCCAACGGCCACGAGCATCACGGCGGCAATGTGAAGGGTCTTCTTCATTGGTGGTCTCCTAGGGGTGCGAGTCTTATCAAGCGGCCCTCCCAGCTGGGAAGATCTCCGCCCTGTCGCCAACTTAGCTTCAGCCGTTCTCTCCTGCAAGCGTCAAGCTGTTTATTTCCTTCAATTCTCCGCTAAATGCATTACTCAAGGCACTACCTAAAAGTACCCAGGCAAAAACTCGGGCCGGGAACCCCAGATGCTAAAATGCCCTTACAGGGTTTGGAAGGCAGCGTGCTTCTACGGTTACCGGCATGTCGCCACTCTGCCGCCCCATCCTGAACACTGGAGTTGCATGTCTCTGAGCGATCGTACTCTTGCGCCTGACGTACCGACTGGTGGGCCCTCTGTCCACGGATCGTACACAAGTGACAACATCAAAGTTCTTGAAGGCCTGGAAGCAGTTCGCCTGCGTCCGGCAATGTACATCGGCTCGACCGGGGAGCAGGGTCTCCACCACCTGGTCTACGAGGTCGTGGACAACTCTGTTGATGAGGCACTCGCCGGATACGCCAAGCATGTCGATGTGACCATTCATGTGGACAATTCGATCACCGTCACCGATGACGGGCGGGGCATCCCTGTTGATTTGAAAACGCTCGACAATGGCGAGCGGATGCCTGCGGTGCAGGTTGTTCTTACGAAACTTCATGCTGGTGGAAAATTTGACGCCTCCACCTACAAGGTCTCGGGCGGGTTGCATGGCGTGGGCGTGTCCTGCGTCAATGCGCTTTCGGAAGCATTCGACGTGGAAATCTGGCGCGATGGGCACACCTATGAGCAGGACTACTCGAAAGGTGCGCCGATCTCCGAGCTGCGGCAAGTAGGCACCTCCAAGCGCCGCGGCACCAAGGTCCACTTTCTGCCCGACAAGTCGATCTTCACGGTTTCCGAGTACAACTACGACACGTTGGCCCAGCGGCTGCGCGAACTGGCCTTCCTGAACAAGGGCCTCGCCATCACGCTGGTAGACGAGCGGACCCTCGACCCGAAGACGGGCGAGCCCAAGCGCACCGACTTCAAGTATGCCGGCGGCATTGCGGAGTTCATCCGCCACATCAACAAGGGCAAGGCCGTGCTGCATGAGCAGCCCATCCTGATGGAAGCGCTGCGGGACAACGTCGACATGGAGATCGCGCTCCAGTACAACGACGCCTACTCGGAGACGGTCTTTACCTTTGCCAACAACATCAACACTGCCGATGGCGGCAGCCACCTGTCGGGTTTCCGCACCGGGCTGACCCGGACCATCAACGCGGCCGGGCAGTCGCTTGGTCTTTTCAAAGACATGAAGGAAAACCTCTCCGGCGATGATGTTCGCGAAGGGCTGGTTGCGGTGGTAAGCGTGAAGCTGTCGCAGCCGCAGTTTGAAGGCCAGACCAAGGGTAAGCTGAACTCCGACATAGCCGGTACCGTGCAGGCACTGGTGAACGAGAAGCTGGGCATGTTCCTGGAGCAGAATCCCCAGATTGCCAAGAAGATCATCAACAAGGCAATCGACGCAGCGCGGGCACGCGAAGCCGCCCGCAAGGCGCGGGACCTGACTCGCCGCAAGGGCGCGCTCGACGGCGGCGGGCTGCCGGGCAAGCTGTCGGATTGCTCAGAGCGCAACCCGGAGCGCTGCGAACTGTACCTGGTCGAAGGTGAGTCGGCGGGCGGAACGTCGAGGCAGGGCCGCGACCGGAAGTTCCAGGCCATCCTGCCGCTGAAGGGCAAGATCCTGAACGTGGAAAAGGCGCGCTACGACAAGATGCTGGGCCACGAGGAAATCCGCGCCATGATTACCGCGCTGGGCTGCGGCATTGGCAAGGACGATTTCGACCCGTCGAAGCTGCGCTACGGCAAGATCATCCTGATGACGGACGCCGACGTGGATGGCTCGCACATCCGGACGCTGCTGCTGACCTTCTTCTTCCGCCACATGCAGGAGCTGATCAAACGCGGGCACGTGTACATCGCGCAGCCGCCGCTCTATCGCATCAAGAAGGGCAAGTTCGAGCAGTACATCAAAAATGACCGCGAGTTCGTCGACGTGATGGTCAAGCGAGCGTCCGAAGGCATGATCGTCAAGTACGGCGCGCAGCCGGATGGCATTGCCAAGGGACAGCTGCAGGGTCCGGCTCTCACGAAGTTCATGGGTCAGCTGAATGAATACCTGGGCTTCTTTGAGAAAGTGAACCGGCGCATTCGCAATGACGAAGTCATCGGATTGCTGGCTGACCAGGAGATGATGCGCCGGGCGGACTTTGAAGGAGTGCAGTCCGAGGACGCCATCCGGACTGCCCCGCCGAAGCTGCTGGCCATCCACGATGGCCTAGTGGCACTGGCGCCAAACTACCAGTTCAAGGCGGTGCATACCCCGGCGTTCGACGAGGAGCACCAGACCTGGTCTCTGAGCTACCTGGATGCCCAGGGAGCGACACGGCGGCTGGACTGGGCGCTGGCCTCCACACCCGAGTACCGCCAGATGATGACCAAGTACACGCAGATGCGCGAGCAACTGCAGACCCCGTTCGTGGTGGAATACGCCAGCAAGGCCGCAGCCGCGCCCGAACCTGATCCCGAAGAGACAGATACCGAAACCCCGGGCGAAGTGGATGCGGGGCGGCCGGCGCCCAAGCGGCAGGGACGCACGTCACATGAGCCGGTGACACGGCGCTCTGCCGGCGAACTGTTCGAGTACGTCATCGACCAGGGTCGCAAGGAGTACCAGGTACAGCGCTACAAGGGGCTGGGCGAAATGACCGCGCCGCAGCTGTGGGAGACGACCATGGACCCGGAGCGCCGGACGCTGCTGTCTGTGCGCCTCGAAGATATTGCCGAAACAGAAACCATCTTCTCCACCCTGATGGGTGAGGATGTGGAGGCGCGTCGCAAGTTCATCGAGGACAATGCGCTGGACGTCAAGAACCTCGACATCTAGCGTGGGCGGTGCAGCATGACAGATCGAGCCCTGCGCCGGGCTCGCCTTCAAGCCTGATGACGAAGGGCGCGGCGAGCAGATAGTATCGATTGCGCCCGGGCGGGCTGGCATGCAAGGCGTATGCGCGCGAAGCGGGCGATCCATGTACCCAGCAGAAGCATCTTCCGCGCGAGGACAAAGCGAGGCCCACCCTGATCCCCGCACAGACAAAGATCAGCAACCTGCAGGCGGTTCGAGCCTTTGCCGCGATCATCGTCGCCTTCTTCCACACCGGCTACGTGTACGGGACGCTCCATGCAGTGGGGTCGTTCGGCGTCGACATCTTCTTCGTCCTCAGCGGCTACATTATGGCGCGCATCTGCGAGAAGACCCCCACCTATTTTCTGCGCCGCCGCCTGATCCGGATCGTACCGCCATACTGGACGTTGACACTGCTGCTCTTCGCTGTCGCTTCCAGGTTCCCGCAGCTGATGGGCAATACCCGGCCCCACGTATCGGAGCTGCTGAAGAGCCTCTTCTTTATCCCATTTTTCAAAGAATCCGGCCTGATCCGCCCGCTGCTGTTTGTCGGCTGGAGCCTGAACTACGAAATGCTGTTCTACCTGCTGATCTGGATCAGCCTATTCCTGCTGCCGAGATGGCCCCTGCTGCTGCCCTCGGCGGTGATTGTGGCCGGCCACATCGCGGCGGCGGCGGCGCACCCGCAGGGAGTGCTTGGCGCTTTTCTGGCTGAGCCATTCATCCTTGAGTTTCCGCTTGGGGCGCTTGCCTACTACCTGGCCAGGGCCGTTCCCGCAGCGGCGGCGGTGCGGTGGCGGTGGGGGTCGCTGGGGCTGGTTCTCGGTTGTACCGGCGCGCTGGTGCTGCTGCAGCTGTTTCGCCCGCCCTTGAGTCACACCGCGGAAGGCAGCCTGTATGACCTGCTCAGCATGCTCGTGGTGCTGGGAACCAGCCTCCTCTCGCAAGGCGGCTGGGATACGCGGCTGGCCTGGGTGGTGCTGATTGGGGACGCAAGCTATGTTCTTTATCTCGCGCACCCCTACTGCGAGTATTTCCAGCAGAGGGTGCTGGCCCCGCACCTCGCATTGCTGCGGACCGACCAACTGCCGGGCTCGATCCTGGCGGTGATGGTCTCGATCGGCGTGGGCGTGCTGCTGCATATCTATGCAGAGCGCCCGACGCTGGTTTACCTGAATGAGCGGTTTGGCGGGCACAGGAAGGGCGCGGAGTTCCCGGTGCTGGTCGGCAACAAGAGGCAGAAGGGTACCAGGTAAACCCGCTGGGGCCGGCTGGAACAGCAACTTCTGCTGCAGGGTGACCTATTCCCCCGTTCGCCGCCGGGCGCGGCGTTTGCGCAGTATCTCTCGTGGTCCAGTACCGCGCGAGCAATCCCGGCAACAGGGCGCAGCGTCTTACTACGCGTGACCCGAGAGAGCACGATCCTGCCACTCTTCTCGACCGAGGAAAATGCAGCGGCTGAGCAGGAGCGCGCAGCCGGCGAGGCGAAACTTTCGTCGATTGAGCAGCGATTGCTGGCGCGTGATGGCCCACCCCGAGAGCGCCCCTTCTGGGATCCTCTGAAAGAACTGATCTACGTGCTGATTTCGGCGCGCACACGCACCGAAGTCTCACTCGCCGTGCTGGCGCAGCTGGAGCAGCGCTACGGCGCCGCCCTGGGCGATTGGCGACGGCTCCGCGATGCCGCCCTGCCGGCAGTTCTTAGGCTGCTTGCGCCGGTTACGTTTAGTGAAAAGAAAGGGCCTGCGCTGCAGGCCGCGTTGCGCCGCATTACGCGACAGAACGGGGGCGTGCTGTCGCTGGATTTCTTTGAGGGTCAGCCAGTGGAGCGCGTGCGGCGATGGCTGGAAAGCTTTGAAGGGGTAGGCGCGCGTGGTTCGGCCGCAGTCGCCAACCACTCGTCGCTGCGGCTGCGCGCACTTGCGATCGATGGCCATCACCATCGCATTGCGCAGCGGCTTGGCCTGGTGTCGCGTTCTGCCACCGCTGCAGATACAGAACGCGCCCTGATGCGGCTGCTGCCCGAAGAACGCTGGCCTGCTGCGCGGCTTGCCGAGATGCACGACCTGCTGAAACTGCATGGGCAGCTGCGCTGCACGGGCCTGGACTGGCAGCCGCACTGCGCGGAGTGTCCGCTGCTGCCGCTGTGCCCCACGGGCGCTGCTGTTGTGCGTGGCGAGTAAGCGCTGGGCAAGGCGTGCCAAGCATTGGTCTCCGCGCGCGGCTGTGAGTGCCGCTGCGACAAATCGCGGGTCATCCTGAGCGTAGCCGAAGGACCTGCGGTTGATCCACCAGTCGGAGAGAACGTCGGAGAGAACATGGCCATACGTGCGCAGCCATAGGCCGCGCTTTTTCCTGGAAAGGGTCATCCTGAGCGGAGTCGAAGGATCCGCGGTTGCGCCTCTGGCCAGGCAGCGACAGCCACCCGGCAAAGCAAGCCAGCAGCAGGCCCTTTGCCTCGCTACGTTGCCACTTCGCTACGCTGCCGACCTCGCTACGCTGCGCTCAGGATGACACCCTTGTGTTTTGCCCCGCTGCATCACCATCGTGGTCCGGCCGGCTGCGCTGCGCACAGGGTCAACCGCAGGTCCTTCGACTCCGTTCAGGATGACCCATTGTGGAGTGATCCTGAGCGGAGTCGAAGGATCTGCTTTGCGCCTCTGCCGAGGCAAGCGGCAGCCACCCGGCAAAACAAGACAGCAGCAGACCCTACACAGCAGAAGAAGCAGGGCTAAACGGCCGGGCCTGGAATATCCCGGCAAAGCTGCGACGCACGCTGTAGAAAACGATCAGCCACAGGGCAAACGCCACCAGCCCATTGAGGATTCCTTTGGGAGCCATGGTGGCATGGAAGAGCAGGATATTCCCAAGGACGGGGCCGAGCAGCACCAGGGCCAGGGGCACGAACAGCCCGGCCAGCAGCAGGATGCCAGTAACCAGCTGCACGGCAAAGGCAGCCTGCAGCATATGTGATTGCGCGATCGCGCCCATGTACTGCAGGGCGAGCGGCGACATCGTTTCACCGCCCAGGTGCAGGAAGTGAAAAAAGCCATTGAGCCCGAAGACGGTGAACATGAGCCCCAGCAGCAGGCGGGCAACGGTGGCAACGATTTTCATCTGTGTGGTCTCCAGGGCGTGACTGCGTTGTTCTCAGCATGGCGATGCGAGCGCAGCGCGTCAACTGCAATCGCGGCCGACGCTGCTGCGCGTCGCTGCGACGCTGGGCCGCTCGCGCCCGCTGCGGACGACTTTCCTGCGGGCGCTCTCCCTTCTCGTGGGATACTGCGGGTTCCGCAACTGCCGCGCCTCCCCGTAACAGCGGCCGTTGCTTTTCACAGCTTGCGCCATTTCACACCTTCCCCGGAGAGCTCTGCATGCCCCTTGATCGTCGTCGCTTTCTTGCTGTTGCCGGCCAGCTCGGCTTCGCTTCCACCCTGTTTCCTGGTGCGCTGTATGCACTCGCCGCGGTGCCCGATCCCAATGCCACGGGCGAAGACGCTGCGGCAAGCGATGCCGACACGAAGGGCGAACCGAAGCTCCGGCCCATTACGCCCGAAATGATTGATACGGCCGCGGCGCTGGCCGGCATCACGATCGAGCCGGCGCAGCGCGCGATGATGCTGGAGGGATTAAACAGCCAGCGCGAGGCGTACGGAGCCATCCGCGCGCTGCACCTGCCTAATTCCGTCGCCCCAGCGTTTGTGTTTGACCCGCTGCCGGCCGGCGCGAAGCTCGACACAGCGCGGCAGCCAGCGCGCTACGGCAAGGCGCCTGCTGTAGCCACCGCCCCGCAAAACCTGGAAGACCTGGCGTTCCTCTCGGTCATGGAGTTGTCCGACCTGGTGCGGCGCAAGAAAGTAAGCTCGGTCGCGCTCACGACCATGTACCTCAACCGACTGAAGCGCTACGATCCCCTGCTGCACTTCACGGTGACGCTGACGGAAGAGCGCGCCATGAACAGCGCGCGCGAGGCAGACGCTGACCTGGGCAAGGGTCATCACCGTGGCCCGCTGCACGGGCTCGCGTGGGGCGCGAAGGACCTGCTCGCCGTGAAGGGGTACCCGACGACCTGGGGCGCCGGCGGCTTTGAGCACCAGGTGATCGACGCGGACGCAACCGTGGTGCAGCGCCTGGACGCCGCAGGCGCGGTGCTGGTCGCGAAGCTGACCCTGGGCGCGCTGGCCATGGGCGACGTGTGGTTTGCGGCGCGGACGCGCAACCCCTGGAACCCGAAGCAGGGCTCGAGCGGCTCGTCTGCAGGTCCCGCCAGCGCGACCGCCGCAGGCTGCGTCGCATTTGCCATCGGCTCGGAAACACTGGGCTCGATCTCCTCGCCCTCCACCCGCTGCGGCGTCACCGGGCTGCGGCCAACCTTCGGTTTCGTGCCCCGCACCGGCGCCATGGCGCTCAGCTGGACGATGGACAAGCTGGGCCCG
Organism: uncultured Acidobacteriaceae bacterium; assembly: GCA_964243175.1. GTDB lineage: Bacteria > Acidobacteriota > Terriglobia > Terriglobales > Acidobacteriaceae > EB88. Next base: position 911 of record CAXTEW010000118.1, on the reverse strand, counting down.
ATCTGCCGCGGCGTGGAAGATTGCGCCGCCGTGATGAGCGCCATCTACGGGCCAGACCAGCTTGACCTCACTGTGAAAGACGCGGCCTTCAACTGGAACACGGACATAGACTGGCGCACCCTGCGTGTTGGCTATCTCGAAAGCGCGTTTGCCGAGCCCAAGCCCGCGGCCGAGGACACCCCGGCAGCAGCAGGCGGCAAGGAGGCGGATGCTCCGCGCACCGAGGAGGAGCAGCGCAAGGCAGCCCAGCGCACATCACAGCGGCTTGCCGGGGATGCGCGTCGCAAGTACGACCACTCCTATGACGTGGCTGCCCTGGCCAAGCTGCGCAGCATGGGCGTGCAGCTTAAGCCGCTGGAGCTGCCGAAGCTGCCCTACGCAGCCATGGTGCCGCTGCTGACGGCAGAAGCGGCGGCGTCTTTCGATGAGCTGACAATGACCGGAAGAGACAAACTGCTGACTGCGCAGGGTCCCTATGACTGGCCCAACAGCTTCCGTACCGCGCGCTTCTACCCGGCAGTCGAGTACATCCAGGCAAACCGCGTACGCTCTCTCGCCATCGCGCAGCTATCAAAGCTGTTCGAGCAGGTAGACGTGATCGTCGCACCGACCGGCGGCGAGCAGCTGCTGGCCACCAACCTCACCGGGCACCCGGCAGTGATCGTCCCGAATGGACTGCGCGGCGACGATGCGCCTCATGGAACCCGCAGCCTTGCTGATGACTCGGGGGATGACGACTCGATTGGCGGCCCGGGAACGCCAGTCAGCCTGACCTTCCTGGCCGGCCACCATCAGGACGCGCGCCTGCTGCTGCTGGCCCGCGCCTACCAGCAGGCCACGGGCTTCCAGAAGCAGCATCCGAAGCTGCCAGCATAGGGGCGCGGCAACCTCTGCGGTATCCAGGACCTGCC
>CAXTEW010000117.1:7131-9197 GCA_964243175.1 uncultured Acidobacteriaceae bacterium | reverse complement strand
CTGGTGGTCGTCGGGCTGGTCGCGGTGCTCGCCGTGGATGTTGTCGAGGTGGCGTTCGCGTTCGACTGCTGGAAGTTGACCCCGGCGGTCTGGGGCAGCTGGATACCGATCGTCCGGGTCTTGTTCCGGCTGACTTCCAGCACGGCGATGTCGACCACGACCTCGGCGCGCGCCTTGTCCAGGTCGTTGATGAGCTTGCCGGCCAGCAGCAGCTCATCCGGCGTCCCACGCATGATGATCGCGTTCTGGCTGGGCACGCCGTACAGCTTGGCGGTCGTGAACACGTTGCGCAACGCTGTCTGGATGTCGTTCAGGTCGTTCTGCTGCGCCACATTGGTCAGGTAGAAGGTCTGGACTGCTTCTTCGTCGAGCTCGGTGCGCTTGCCGCGGGTGTTCTGGGCGACAAAGATGGTGTTAGCCGTGATTGGCCGCCAGAACGTTCCCGAAACGGTGCCCAGGATGCGCAAGGCATCCAGCAGGCTGACGTTCGATAGATCAATCTGTAGCGGGGTCGAGTGGTAATCGGGGTCGAACAGCACATTGATCCCGGCCGTCTTGCCCACCGTCTGGTACACAACCTTGGAGTCCTGGGTCATGTGCAGGGTGAGGGGCTCGTTCGAAATGGGCTTCAGCTGGGGCGGTCCGCCCAGGTCGAGCAGCGCCTTGCGCTCGCCCGGGGGCATGGCCGTCTCAGGCACGGGCGCGTTCGCTTCCCCGTCCATCTTTTCGCGGGTGACGCGGATATCCTGGGTCGCGAGCTCGTCGCTGGAGTCGATCTCGAGAGCGCGCAGGAACTCTGTCAGGGCTCCGGTGTAGTCGCCCTGGTCGCGCAGCCGCTCGCCATGCTTGACATGGGCGGCCGACGCGTCGAGACGTAGCCGCTCATAGGAGATCTTGTACTTCTCTTCGCCTGGCTTCTTCTGAAAAGCCTTGGCATACGCCTCGTACGCGGCTTCTACGTCGTCGCGGGACTCTGCGGCGCGCCCGCGGTTGAAGAGCGCATTCGCGGACTGCGCATAGGCTTGCTGGGTGGCGACGGGGATGCAGACGGCTGCAAGCGAAAGTGGGATGGCCCAGTGGGTCAGGCGGTTCATGAAACTCCAGAAAGAAAGGTAGGCCGATCGGGCTCCGGTAGCCAACCCTCCGCAAAGCCGGGCTGGTCTGCTGCAAATGCGCGAAATCCGCTGTCATTCAGACGAATGCTGGTGAAGTATAGCACCGTGATTCGGGCGAAAAAGAGGGCTGCAACGCAGGGAAATTCACGTTCATCTATCTTTAGTCATGGCTCGCCAATCGACCTACCAGACAAAGCCTGCCGAAAAGAGCAGCGCGCCGAACAAGTCTGTCCCGCGTGACCCGGTCGCGTCCGGTGAGCGGGATGCGGCGCAGAACCGCGCGGCCGGCCACAACTACTTCCTCATGGACCGCTTCGAGGCCGGCGTCGCCCTGCGCGGGTCCGAGGTCAAATCGATCCGGGAGGGGAAAGCCAATCTAAAGGATAGCTATGGCCTAGTGAAGAATGGCGAAGCCTGGCTGTTGAACGCCCACATCGGTCCGTACTCCCACACCGGGTTTGAGAGCCACGATGCCATCCGCACCCGCAAACTCCTGCTACACGGCGGCGAGATCCGCAAGCTCATCGACCAGACCCAGGCCAAGGGCTTCACGCTGATCCCGACCCGGCTGTATTTCCGGCATGGGCGCGTCAAGTGCGAGCTGGCCGTGGCCAAAGGCAAGCAGGACTGGGACAAGCGCGCTACTGAGAAGAAGCGCGAGGCGGACAAGGAAGCGCGGCAGGCTGTGGCGCAGAGCAAGCGCTAGTCGGCGAAGCTCCCTCTGGGTCATCCTGGTTTCGTCACCCAGCCTTTTGGGTCATCCTGGTCTCGTCATGCAGTCTTTTCCGGGTCATGGTGGTTTCGTCATTCAGCCTCTTTGGGTCATCCTGAGCGAAGCCGAAGGATCTGCTTTTTCGCCGATCCCCCCTGTCGGCAAATCCCACGCTTTGCTCCAGAGCTCGGTGCGGCACGGCAAACGCAGGCGCTATCCTTATTGTGTGAAACCTGACC
>CAXTEW010000117.1:1698-7031 GCA_964243175.1 uncultured Acidobacteriaceae bacterium | reverse complement strand
AGCTCGGTGCGGCACGGCAAACGCAGGCGCTATCCTTATTGTGTGAAACCTGACCTTCGCTTCTCGATCGCCTCCCAGTTTGCCACCGAACTGCTCGTCCTCTTCACCGTGGATCAGAGCGTCAATCCCACCGCGCAGGACGGCGAGAAAGCCGCGGAGGCTGTCGCCGCCGTCTTCCCGCTGACCGAGGCGCAGACCGTGCACGAGTCAGTGGGCGAGCTGCTGAACACGGGCGAGTTCAAGTCCGCCGCCAACGAAATCCTGCTGGTCCACAAGCCTGCCGGTTTCGCGGCCAAGCGGCTGCTGCTGGTCGGCCTGGGCAAGGCTTTGCTGGACGACTCCGGCAAAGGACCCGGTACGATCGCGCTGCGCAAGGCAGCCGGTGCCGCGACACGCTATGCGAAGCAGCGGGGGCTGCGTCAGATCGCCATCGCGCTGCCGCAGACCCTTGTCGAAGCAGACGACCCTGCTGCCGCTCGGGCGATTGTCGAGGGCGCGCTTCTCGCCGACTTCGACCCCGACACCTACCGCTCCGATCGCAAGGACCACAGCCTGCAGTCGCTGACACTTGTTGCGTCCGAGCGAATCGACCAGGCGGCGACGGCGGCTGGGCTGGCTGAAGGCATCGCCATCGCGGAGTCTCAGAACTTTGCCCGCGCGCTGGTCAACGAGCCCGGCAATGTGCTGACACCGACCGTGCTGGGCGAGCGCGCCGCAGCGATGTGCGCCGAGGTCGGCCTGCACTGCGAGATCTACTCGACCGCCAAGCTCGAGGAGCTGAAGATGGGCGCGTTCCTGGGCGTGACCCAGGGCTCGGCCGAGCCGCCGGCGCTGATCGTCATCCGCTACGAGCCGGAGGGAGCGCCGGCTGATGTCACGCTGGGGCTGGTCGGCAAGGCCATCACCTTCGATACCGGCGGCATCTCGATCAAGCCTGCCGATGGCATGGAGAAGATGAAGTACGACATGGCCGGTGGCGCGGCGATGCTGGGTGCCATGCGCGCGGTTGCGCTGTTGAAGCCGAACGTGCGCGTGCTGAGCGTGATCTGCTCGGCTGAGAATATGCCTTCGAGCCGCGCCTACAAGCCAGGTGACGTGTTGACGGCCATGAGCGGCAAAACCATCGAGGTGATCAACACCGACGCCGAAGGACGCCTGGTGCTGGCTGACGGACTGCACTACGCCAAGCAGCTGGGTGCTACCCACCTGATCGATGCTGCAACGCTGACCGGGGCGGTGGCAGTAGCGCTGGGTCATCACAATGCCGGCGGCTTCTCTAACAATGACGCAACCTGGCAGAAGTTTGCCGACGCGCTCCCGCTGAGCGGCGAGAGCTTCTGGCGGCTGCCGCTGGGCGCTGAGTACCGCGAGCAGATCCGCTCACACATCGCCGACATCATGAACACCGGTGGGCGCTATGGCGGCGCGATTACCGCAGCGATGTTTCTCAAAGAGTTTGCGGGTGAAACGCCCTGGATCCACCTCGACATCGCCGGGATGGCATGGCTGGATGACGCGAAATCCTGGTCGGCGAAGGGTCCAAGCGGCGTTGCGGTCAGAAGCATCCTGGAGTGGGTCCGGAGCTACAGCTAAAACCGCCTGCCCGGCTTGGGGTCACTTCGTGACGTGTCTTTGATTGACGGCCACATGTCACGAAGTGACCTCCAGCCGAGCAGGCGGTTTACGCCGTCAACGCTTCTATCAATTTTTGATTGAACGCCGGAATGTCATCCGGCTTGCGGCTGGTGATCAGGTTTCCGTCGACCACCACTTCCTCGTCGACCCACTCCGCTCCTGCGTTCTCGAGATCTGTCTCCAGCGAAGGCCACGAAGTCATCGTGAGTCCGTCGACGACGTCGGCCTCGATCAGAGTCCATGCCGCGTGGCAGATGGCGCCAACCGGCTTGCCGCTTTCGAAGAACTCTCCCACAAACGCGACCGCACCGGGATCCATGCGGAGCTTGTCAGGGTTTTGCACGCCGCCCGGTAGCAGCAGCAGGTCGTAGTCGTCGATTGTCACTTCCGGAACCGTCTTGTCGACCTTTACGGTGTCGCCCCACTCGGTAAACTTCCAGCCCTTGATCTCGCCCGACTTCAGCGAAATAACGTGCGTCGTCGCCCCGGCCTCTTCCAGCGCCTTCTTCGGTTCGGTCAGCTCTACCTGTTCAAATCCATCGGTCGCCAGAATCGCGACCTTCTTGCCTTGCAGTTCCTGTGCCATGGTTTCCTCGTCTCTTTCCCGTAAGACGGCAGGGGCACACATGGTGTTGCCACCCGCGCCCGCTGGACCGGTCACATGACCATCGGCGCTTCAATCCCGAGGACGGCGAGCGACTGCACCAGCATTGTCTCGGCTATCGCTGCCGTGGCCAGCAGCAGCGTTTTGCGCGCCGGGTCGGCTTCCGTGAGGATGTGGTGCTTGCGGTAAAAGGCGGAGAACTCCTGCGCGAGCTGGAAGCAGTGGCGTGCCAGGTGGGCGGGCTCGGCGGTTTCGCGGCACTGCTCCAGCACCAGGCCGGTTTTTGCGGCGCGCAGCCATACCTGCCAGATGCTGTCGCCGGCCTCGCCTTCAAGCTGGCCCCCAAAGTCGACAGCCGCCGCCTGCGCCAGCGCTTCTTCGGCCGAAGTCCCGGCCTTGCGAAAGATCGAGCGAACGCGAACAACCGCGTATTGCAGGTACGGGCCAGTCTCGCCTTCAAACGAAAGCGCGTCCTTGAAGTCGAAGGCAATCACCGTCGTCCGCGTGAACTTGAGCATGAAGTACCGCAGCGCGCCGACCGCGATCTGCCGAGCGGTCTGCCGGCGCGCCTCTTCTGAAAGCTCAGGATTGCGGCCGCTGACCTCCGCATCGGCCGCGGCAAAAAGCCGGTCGATCAGGTCGTCCGCCTTGACGCCAAAACCCTTGCGGCCGGAGACCTCGATGTAGGCGCGTCCGCGGTCCTCTTCTGATACCTCGTAGCCAAGCTCCAGCGCGCAACGCGGCGTCAGGGCCACCATTTCATAGGAGAAATGCGTATAGCGCGCCGCCTGCGCGGTGTAGCCCATACCCCGCAGCGCCTCGATCACGTTGGCCTGCGGATCGCTCTGCCGCGCGTCAATAACGTTGTAGACGGCCACGTCACTCGAGGCACCGGCGCCACCGAACAGCGGGTGCTCCGGCTCACCGTCAACCGCCGTGATCCAGCAGGTGTGATCCGGGTAATGAAAGAACGGCTTGTAGCCGAAGTCGCGGCCCAGCAGGCCAAACTTCCACAGGTGGTAGGCGATGTCCTTGCCGACGTAGGTCACGGTGCCATTCGACCGCACGATGACCTTGGCTTCTTCATCGACGGCACCTTCTACCGTCTCGCCGGAGCCGGCGCGCCGCATGATCCAGCAGCCGGCATTCTTGCCCGCGGTTTCGAGCCGCAGGACGCTGGTTTCCTTGAGCAGCGCGAAGGCTGCGTCCCAGAAATGCAGGCGCAGGATCTCGCTTTCGCGCGGCAGCAGGTCGTAATCGATGCCCAGGCGCTGCATGGTTTCGAGATGGCGGCGCACGATCGCGGTCGCGACCCTTTCGGCGATAGCGGAAGTCTGGTTGCCGCCTTCCTCCAGCCGGTGCAGGGTGTCGAGCCGCAGCTGTTTGCGCGCGGCATTTTCCTCGGGCGTGCCCGCGACGTACCACTGGGAGGTGCGGGCGTACAGGTCCCAGCACGCGTAGTCGATCCGCTCGGTCAGCCCCGTGATCCATGCCTCAACATCGGAGAGCGAAAGCCCCAGCAGGTGCTCGAGCCCGACGACAATATCGGCAACCTGCACACCGGTATTGTCGATGTAGTTCTGCACCGAGACCGTGTCGCCGGTGGCGCGCAGCAGGCGCACAAACGTGTCGCCGAGGATCGCGTTGCGCAGGTGCCCGACATGCGCGGCCTTGTTGGGATTGATGCTGGTGTGCTCGACAAGTGCGTGCTGGGGCTGGCGGCTGCCTGCCTCTTCAGGCTGCGCCGCAAGCCTACTGATAGCGAGGGCGCGATCCAAACGGGCGTTGATGTAACCCGCCCCGGCCACTTCAAACGAGGCGAAGCCCTCCACCGTTCCAAGTGCGGCGACGACCTCTTCTGCAATCTTGCGCGGAGCCTTGCGCAGCCTGCGTGCGAGCTCGAAAGCCACGGGGATGGCATACTCGCCGAACCGGATCTCGGGCGGCTGCTCTATGGCGAAGTGGGCGAGGTCGATGGAGTAGAGGCTTTGAAGCATGCTGCGCAGTTGCGCGGCAAGGCGCTTCTGTCCGGAAAGATACACGGCGGTTTCCTGCTTTTCTGCTGATTTCGGGCAATCGGCCGGGACTAATTTACGAGTAAATTTGTGTCGCCTGTGGGCTGAGTGTAGCAGCCGCTGCCTGCTGCCCCGGTTTGACGCTCCCCGGGCAGCCCCCTAAGATGGGGCTTGGTGCCAGCTGCCTCTTTTCGATCAGCAGAACGGCCAAAGAGACCCATGCCCGACACCGAAAAAGCACTTCCCCCCTTCTACATCACGACGCCGATCTACTACGTCAATGCGCGCCCGCATATCGGCCACACGTATACGACGGTCGTCACGGATGCGATTGCGCGCCGGCGCCGCTCGCTGGGGCAGGATGTCTGGTTCCTGACCGGGACCGATGAGCATGGCCAGAAGATCGAGCGCTCGGCGGAGAAGGCAGGCATCGAGCCACAGCGGTTTACCGACCAGGTTTCGGCCGAGTTCCGCAACCTGTGGGACCAGATGGGCCTGCGCTACGACGACTACATCCGCACCACAGAGGAGCGCCACAAGCGCGGCGTCCGCAAGCTGTGGAACGTGCTGAAAGAGCGCGGCTTTCTGTACAAGGGCACCTACACGGGCCAGTACTGCGTATTCGACGAACTGTATGTCGAGGCTGGCCCGGGCGCGCCCTGCCCGGACTGCGGCCGCGTTACCGAGACCGTCAGCGAAGAAAACTATTTCTTCAAGCTGTCGGCGTTTGAAAACAAGCTGCTCACTCTGTACGCCGAACACCCGGAGTTCATCCAGCCGGAGACGCGCCGCAACGAGGTCCTCGCCTTTGTGCGCGGGGGGCTGCGCGACCTTTCGGTTTCGCGCACCAGTTTCCGGTGGGGCATTCCGGTGCCAGGCGACGAGTCGCACGTCATCTATGTATGGCTCGACGCACTGGCCAACTACATCACGGCGCTCGGCTACGGATCAGAGGACGAGTCACTTTTTCAGAAGTACTGGCCGGCGCAGCTGCACATTATCGGCAAAGAGATTTCGCGCTTCCACTGTGTGTACTGGCCGGCGTTCCTGCTGGCTGCCGGGCTGCCGCTGCCGAAGGC
>CAXTEW010000117.1:0-1598 GCA_964243175.1 uncultured Acidobacteriaceae bacterium | reverse complement strand
GCGATCCGCATCATCACCGCGCTGGTCTACCCGGTCATGCCTGATGCCGCGGCGAAGGTCTGGGCGCAGCTTGGGCTGGACGACATCCAGAACGCCAACCTGAAGGATCTCCACTGGGGCGAGCTCGAGCCGGGCACACGCCTCGGCGCGCTCAGCCCTGTCTTTCCCCGCGCGGACAAGGATGCCGCCGAAAGGATGCAAGCTATGGAACAGGAAAACGCTCAGAAATTACAGGCCGCGCAAGCCGCCCCAGGGACGAGCACGGAAACAAGCCCGGCCGAAAGCTCGGCGGTCAGATTGCCAGTGAGCCCGGCTGCCAGCCCGACCACGCCGCAGGCTGTACCCGGGCCGAGCAACTCTCGCAAAGATCTGGTGGACGCCGTGTTCTCGACTTCGCCGACCAGCACACTACCCACACCGATGGGTGTCAGCCCGTTGCCGCTCGGCATCTTCGAGCCCGGGCTGCAGGCCATGGAAGACGCCGCACTGGCCGGGCAGATCACGACGCCGGCGCCGATTGAAGTCCGCATGGTCGACGTGCCGGAAAGCGCTGCGGCGCCCAGGCCAGATGCCCTGCCTCAGATCACCATCGACGACTTCCTCAAGGTCGAGCTGCGGGTTGCGCAGATCGTCGTCGCCGAGCGCATCCCCAAGGCCGATAAGCTGCTGCGACTGGAGGTCGACCTTGGCTACGAGCAGCGGCAAATCCTGGCCGGCATCGCCGAGACCTACGCCCCGGAGTCGCTGATCGGCCGCAAGGTCGTCATCGTGGCCAATCTTGCCCCACGCAAAATGCGCGGACTGGAATCGAACGGCATGATCGTTGCCGCCTCACTTGGGGAACACGGCAAACCTTCGCTGGCCGGCTTTCTCGACCACGTCGAGCTGGGGGCACGCCTGAAGTAACGTCTCCCGGCGAACTCGTGTTTGCCTCACTACCGGTAACAGAGGACTGCCAATTGCTGGTTGACTCGCACGCTCACCTGGACCACGCCCGCTTCTCGGAGGATCGCGACCTGCTGCTGGCCCGCGCCTGGGAGGCCGGCGTGCGCAGCATCCTGTCGATCGGTATCGGCGATGGCCCTTCCTCGATGGATGGCGCGCTGACGATTGCCCGCGCGTACCGGGGCAAGCCGCGGGTGCCGCGCATCTACGCGACGGCTGGCGTGCACCCTCAGGATGCCGCGGCCTGCGACACCCTGGCCCTGGCCAACCTCGATGCGCTGCTGTGTGAGCCGGAAGTGCTGGCCTGCGGCGAGATCGGCCTCGACTTCTACCACGAAGACAATCCCGCGATCGCGGCGCAGCGCGAGGCGTTTCGCGCCCAGATGGAGCTGGCGGCGGTGCATCGGAAGCCGATCGTCATCCACTGCCGGCCGGGCACGGCCTTCGGTGACGACGAAGACGCCTGGGCGCAGACGCTGGCGATGCTTGACGAGCACTGGGCACCCACGAAGCTGGGCGGCATCCTGCACTGCTTCACCGGCGACCAGGCGCACGCCGACCGGGCCCTGGCGCTCGGCTTCATGATCTCCTTCGCCGGCAACCTGACCTACCCCAGCGCCACCGCCCTGCGTGCCGTGGCTGCAACCGTTCCA
>CAXTEW010000116.1:0-9229 GCA_964243175.1 uncultured Acidobacteriaceae bacterium | reverse complement strand
CGGTACGCGGGCCAACCAGAACAACTGGCAGATCGACGGTTCGGATAACAACGACCTCTGGCACAACATCCCCGCCGTCAACCAGGGCGGCGTCGAAGGCATCGCTGGCGTCGTCCTGCCACTCGACTCGATCGAGCAGTTCTCTGAGCAGACACAGTCCGGCGCCGAAGCCGGCCGGAACCCGGGCGCCACCGTCAATGTTGTGACTAAATCCGGCACCAACCAGATCCACGGCACCGTGTACTACTTCAATCGGAATGAGTTATTCGCGGCCAACTCGCCCTTCGCCACGCCCGACCCCGTCACCGGCAGAATCGTGAAGAACGAGCTGCGCAACCAGCAGTATGGCGCGTCGATTGGCGGCCCGATCATCAAGGACCGCCTCTTCTACTTCGCCAACTATGAGAAGCAGCAGTTCATCATTGAAAGCCCCGCATCCACCACAGAGCCCTCCGTCGCCTACCAGAACCAGGCTCTTGCCCTCCTCAGGCAGTACGGCGTCGCCCCCAACCCCGTGCAGTTGAACGTTCTGAATACCCTATTTCCCTCCTATGCCACGGGCGGCGCAGCAGTCCCCGATAACTACACCAATGCCTCCCCGATCACCGGCTACAGCTACAATGGCGTGGCTAAGCTCGACTGGACCATCAACAGCAAGAACACCCTCTCGGGCCGGGGTTACGGAGGGCAGGGCAGCCAGATAGCTCCTGTCGGTACGCAGATCCCGTACTACTTCGAAGAAGGCCCGATCCATGTCTATAACTACTCGATCGTGCTCAACAGCACGCTCAGCCAGCGCATGACCAACCAGCTTGTACTCGGCGTCAACTACTTCAACCAGCTCTTCTACGACCAGAACCATAGCTTTGACATGCCGGCACTCGGCCTGAACACAGGCGTTGCCGACGGCCTCTCCGGCGCCCCGGCACTTACAATCAAGGGCTTCGACAATCTTGCCAATGCCACTCCCCCATCAGGTCGCAACGACATCACTGGCATCATTACGGACACGCTCTCGCTGGTGATCGGCAAACACGAGTTCCGCTTCGGCGGCGAGTATCGCAACGGCCAGGTCGATGAGTTCTACCAGCGCAAGCAGCGCGGCACATTTGATTACGAAGGCTCGCAGGGGCCATGGGCCGACCCTGAAAACGCATCCGGCAACACCCAGCACTCGCTGTCCGCCTGCGAACTCGCAACCGGGACCACCGGTGCCACTCAAAAGCCGCTCTACGGCGACACCCCCACGCAGGCACTCGCCGACTACCTTGCCGGCTGCACTTACTCCGACGGCATCGTCCGCGGCAACACCAAGCGCCAGGTCTTTGTCAACACTTACTCCCTTTTCGCGCAGGATGCGTGGCAGCTTACCGGCAAGTTCAACCTGAACTACGGCGTCCGCTACGACTATCTCGGGCCGCTCCATGACAGCGCCAAGGACCTATCTGTATTCCGGCCCAATATCCCCAACCTGCCTACGCCCGGCATCGCCTACCAGGGCAACCAGGTCAGCAACCTGTATAACCCGGCGCACGATAACGTCAGCCCGCGCGTTGGCTTCTCTTACCAACCATCGATCGCTGGTCAGACAGTTGTGCGCGCAGGATTCGGCGTCTACTTCGATGAACCCAACCTGAACCCCTTCCTCGATAACCGCCCGCCCAACGGTGGCGCCTCCGGTGCAGAAAGCAATCCCGGCACCGCGGCGCAGTACAGCCAGACTTACCAGGTGATTCCCACCAACGGCGCACCGCTGTTTCCCGCAGGCACCACCTTCGCCCCCTTAGGCGCAAGCGGCCTGCTGCAGAACAGCTACTCCCTCTTCTCGGTCAATCCCAACTTCCGCAGCGCGTATAACTACAACTACAACTTCAATATCGAGCAGAAGCTCGGGCCCAACCTGCTCGCGACACTTGGTTACGTCGGGTCACAAGGCCGCAAGTTGCTCATCATCCGCGACATCAACCAGGCGGCGGTTGGCAGCTCCAGCCTCCCCGCTCCTGTCGTCAACGGCACCACTCTGCCGCAGGTCTTCGCTCAGAATGCTACGCGGCCCTATGGAACGCTCTTCCCTTACTACGGTCCGATCAACGAGATTGATTCTGCCGGCACATCCAACTACAACTCTTTCCAGGCAGTGCTGCGCTCCACCAATTACCACGGCCTTACGTCGCAATTTGCGTACACCTGGTCCCATGGGCTGGACGAGATGACGCAGTACCGCAACACCGTGCCTGAGAACTCCTACAACCTGAAGGGCGACTACGGCAACATGGACTACGATGTCCGGAATACCTTTGTCGCTGTCCTGAATTACGCGGCGCCAAAGCTCCCCGGCCCCCACTGGCTCGGCGCCGGCTGGCAGCTCAACAGCCTGATGACCTTCCACGGCGGCCAGCCCTACAACGTATCTACCGGTACCGATGCCAGTGGTACCGGCGAGTATGAGGACCGCGTCAACATGGTTGGCCCTCTGATCGCAGGCAATCGTAATATTGTCAATCACAGTGGCAGCCTGGCCTGGTTCGATAACACCAACAGCCAGACATTCACCGTCCCCGTCAACGCCTACGGCAACATGCGCCGCAACCAGCTCTACGGGCCCGGCTATCAGGATGTCGACTTCTCCGTCTTCAAGGATGGTCACATCACCGAGCGGTTGAACGCACAGTTCCGTGTGGAAATGTTCAACCTGTTGAACCACACTAACCTGGCGCCGCCAGATTCCACTTACAGCGATGGCGCGTTCGGTACGGTTACCAGCACCATCGGCAATTACAATGGCGCGCCAGGCATCGGCCCGGGCGAACCCTTCAACACGCAGTTCGCACTGAAGTTGATCTTCTAACTCGGGTTTCACAGGTACGTGGGTGCGGCGTTTACGCTGCACCCACTTCTTTCGTTCCCCTTCTTGCAGCAATGGAGTTTCCAATGGGTGTCAGTCGTAGACAGTTTCTTACCCGCGTAGGCCAGGCGGGCGGTTTTGGAGCCACCTTTCTCACCATGCAGTCGATGGGGCTGCTGGCCCCGCGGGCCGCGGAAGCAGAACGTCTGGAGATGGCTCCAGGGGCCGGCAAAGGCGTCAAGGTGGTGATCCTGGGTGGCGGCATCGCAGGCCTCGTAGCAGCCTATGAAATGCGCGACGCCGGCTTCGAGTGTACGGTGCTTGAAGCGCGTCCTCGCCCCGGCGGTCGCAACCATACGGTACGCGGCGGCGACAAGATCGCGCTCGAGGGCTTCGATACACAGACCTGTGGTTTCGAGCCTGGCAACTACCAGAATGTCGGCCCGGCTCGCCTGCCCTCTATCCACACGACGATCCTCGGATACTGTCGCAAGCTTGGCGTCGAACTGCAGGTCGAAGTCAACACCAGCCGTTCGAGTTACCTGCAGAATGATGCAGTCAACGGTGGCAGGCCGATGGTGCAGCGCGAAGTGATCAACGACACGCGTGGCCACGTCAGCGAGTTGCTGATGAAGTGCGTCAGCGGCGGCTCCCTCGATCAGGACATATCAAGCGATGACAAGGAGCGCATGCTCGCGTTCCTCCGCTACTACGGTCCTCTCGATGAAGCGGGCAAATATAACGGCAGCGATCGCGCCGGGTACAGCAAGCCGGCCGGCGCCGGCGATGACAGCGGCGTGCTGAGCCAGCCCATCGATATGCACACCCTGCTGGCGGAAGACTTCTGGCAGGGCATCCTGTTTGAAGAAGCCTTCGATATGCAGGCGACGATGATGCAGCCAGTCGGCGGCATGGATCGCATCCCGTACGCGTTTGCCAAGGCGCTTGGCAGCACCGTGCAATATAACTCGCCTGTCACCGAGATTCGTAAGACGGGCAAGGGTGTGCGCATCGGCTATCGGCAGAACGGCGCCGACAAGAGCATCGAGGCCGAATACTGTATCTGCGCGCTTCCCCTGACGCAGCTCAAGAAGATTCCGAATGATCTCTCGGCTCCCTATAAGAAGGTAGTCGAGGAGTGCACCTATGCGCACGCCTACAAGGTCGCATGGGAAAGCCGTCGCTTCTGGGAGCAGGACTACAACATCTATGGCGGCCTTGAGTTTGTGACCACGGGCTGTAGTCCCATCTGGTTTCCATCCGCCGGCATTCTCTCTCCCAGGGGTGTGCTGGTCAGCGGATACACGGATGAGCGCGCCTCGCCATTTGGCAAACTCAGCATGCAAGCGAAATTGGATGAAAGCCGCAAATCAATAGAGCGGCTCCATCCCGGTCACGGGAAGGAACTCGAAAAGCCCCTGTATGTCGGCTGGGGATACGTGGCCTACAACGAAGGTTCGTGGATCCAGAGCTATGCTCCGGGAGAAGAGCGCGCGCCTGCCGCGGCAGTGTCGCGCACCGGCGGCGTTGCCAATCCCACTGCCGCGAAAACCGGCACCAACAAAGGCTACGAAACCCTGACCGAGCCAGACGGCCCGATCTATTTCGCCGGCGATCATGTAAGTCACATCGTTGGCTGGCAGGAAGGTGCGGCTCTGAGCTCCATCCGCGCCATGAACATGATCGCAACCAAGACACAGGCGGCGAGACTCGCGCAGTCGCAGGCCCGCACGCTGCCGGCATAGCATGACAACCGACCAGGAAAGAAGATCAATGATGAAGTGGAAACAGGTAGCAACCCCCTTGCTGCGGAATGGACTGGCACTTGCCGGACTGATCGCCTTGACCGTGCTCGCAGGCCAGGCACAGACAGCCATGAGCACGGGGCAAACAGTTGTCAAGCACCTGCAGCCCAACGAAAAAAGCCCCATTGCCAACGGCGTGTGGGCCGGCGACACACTCTACCTGAGCGGCCAGTTAGCCTCCCCCGTCACGCCCGCCGATCCGGCGAAAGGTACAGACGCTGTGTATGGCGACACGGCGACGCAATCCCTCTCCGCCCTGAACAAAATTCAGGCGTTGCTCAAGGAACAGGGCCTCGATATGAAAGATGTCGTAAAGATGTCCGTCTTTCTTGCCGGCGATCCAGCCAAGGGCGGCAAGCTCGACTTCCCCGGCCTGCAGAGCAGTTATCTCAAGTTCTTCGGTACCGCAGACCAGCCGAACAAGCCCGCGCGCAGCGCATTCCAGGTAGCAGCACTCGCGGCTCCCTGGGCGCTGGTTGAAATAGAAGTGATCGCCGTGCGTTCGAAGTAGGTATCTCCGAAACAAGAAAGCCCGCGCCATAAGCGCGGGCTTTCTCCTGCTACGAACAATTACGAAAGCATGCGGCTCCGATTGTTTGCGGCCAAAGAACCGGCGCCCGGCTGGATCGCGGCCACAGCCGGCGCCGTGTCCATCACCTGCTTGAATGCTGTCTGGAACTGCGCCATGTCATTCGCCGTGCCCACCGTGATGCGCACCGAGGTCGGCATGATGGGCCACACGCGCCCGATGTACACGTTGCGCTCTGCCATCGCGGCCATGACCTGGTGGCCAGGTCGGCCGGTGTCGATCATGAAGCAGTTGCTTTCAGAAGGAATGAATTTGTAGTTATTCGCGGTAAGCCACTCGAACGTCTGCGCCCGCAGTTGCGCATTGATCGCCTTCCGCTGCGCAATAATCGTTGGATCGTTCAGGCTTGCAGTTGCCGCGGCAACCGCCATGATCGGCATGGGGTTCATGCCGTAGTAAGTCAACTTCGCCAGCAAGTCCGGTCGGCCAATGGCAAGTCCGCAGCGCACCCCGGCCATGCCGTACAACTTTGAAAACGTCCGCAGCACAACGACGTCCTTGTCTGCCTTGACCAGGTCGATCGCAGAGGTGGCATCAGAGAAGTGGATGTACGCCTCGTCGATCAGCAGGATGGAGCCCGCCGGCTTGTTCGCCAGCGCGTAATCGATCTGCTCCCGCGGCGTCGTCGTCCCGGTCGGGTTGTTGGGGTTGCAGATATAGAACACCCCACCCTGCGGCGCGGCAGCCAGCATCGCTTTCACATCATGCGCATGCGTTGCTGTCAGAGGAACCTTGATGACCGGCGCATTGTTGAGCGCGGCAGCGCGCATGCCTGCCTCGTAGCCAGGGTCTGCGGTGACATAGGCGCGGCCAGGCGCGGTAAATGCGAGCACAGAGTAGTGCAGCGGCTCGCTGGAGCCGGCATACACCGACACGTACTCCGGCTTGAGCCCTTCCTGCGCGGCAAAGGTTGTCGCGAGCTTGCTGGTTAGGCTGTCGTCATAGCGGCCGCCCTCGGGGATCAGGCTGGTGATGCTGGTACAGGCCGAGGCACAGGGGCCGAGCGGGTTCTCGTTGGCATCGATACGCACAGCGCCGGCGGGAATAACCTTCGGTGCGCGCCGCTGTGCCTGCGCCAGCTGCGATTCTGTCAACAGGGGCAACGCGGCGACAGCAGCCGTGGTGAAAGCAGCAGAGTGCAGAAAGGAACGGCGCGTCAGCGGCATGCGTGTATCTCCTGGAGCAGGCGAGAGAAGCTCTAAGCGCAGCCTAGTCTCGACCGGAACCAGGAACAAGCGAGATCGGGCCAGATAAGAAAGACTTGTGGTCGAGATAACCGCGCGTTATTCCACTGTGGCGCGGAGGGCCGGCGCGGGGAATTCGGCGCCAGGCATGGAGAGAAATGACGCGCACGGAAGCGCCTCCCCGGGTGTCTTGGTAAGATCGCCGCACATGCTTCAGCGCCCCATCTCCCCGGCCTCAACGCTCCAGGATGCCCCTGCTCAGGATGCATCCGCAGGCCCGCAGCCGTTGCTGCAGGTCAGTGATCTCACGATTCGTTTCGGCAACGGGGCGCTGCCGGCTGTCGACAGGCTGTCGTTCGCCATCGCATCGGGCGAGTCCCTGGGGCTGGTGGGCGAGTCGGGCTCCGGCAAATCTGTAACAGCGCTGGCGATCCTGCGCCTGCTGGATGCTTCGTCGACGATGGTCGCGGGGTCGATCCAGTTCGCGGAGGGAGGCAGCAGGCGCGAATTGTTGATGCTTGGGCCGGAGCAGATGCGCGCCCTGCGAGGCCGCGCGATCGCGATGATTTTCCAGGAGCCCATGACCGCGCTGAACCCGGTGATGACGGTGGGCGCGCAGATTGCTGAAGCACTCACCGCCCATCAGCCAGGGCTTGGCCGCCGCGCCGTGCGCGAGGCAGTTCACCAGGCCATGGAGACGGTTGCGCTGCCCGACCCGGTGCGGCGTGCCGGGGACTACCCGCACCAGTTCTCAGGCGGGCAGCGGCAGCGCATCCTCATCGCGATGGCGATCATTAATCGGCCGCGACTCCTGATTGCGGACGAGCCGACCACCGCGCTCGATGTTACGGTGCAGGCGCAGATCCTGGAGCTGCTGCAGCGGCTACGCGAGGAGTATGGCCTGGCCATGCTGTTTATCTCGCATGACCTTGCCGTGGTGTCGCAGGTAACGGAACGGGTCGCCGTGATGCGCCACGGCCTGCTGCTGGAAGTGGCGCCCGTGCAGGCCTTGTTTCGCGACGCGCAGCACCCGTACACGCGGGCGTTGCTACGGGCTGTGCCAACAATGGATACGCCCCTCGATGAGCCGCTCGCCACGCTGGCCGCGGAACCTGGCTGGCGTGCCGCCGCCGGCGCGGGAGTGCTGGTGGAGCGGGCGCCTGGCCACTGGGTACGCACCACGGGTTAACTTCTGCAACACTGCAGCCGCGGCGTGCGGGACGCAGGGGAGTACCCTAGGCAGACACACATGCGTGCGCTCATCCTGTCTGACATTCACGCGAACCTGCAGGCGCTGCATGCCGTGCTTGACCTGGCGCCGGCGCATGACGCGGTGTGGAATCTTGGCGATGTTGTCGGCTACGGCGCCAACCCCAATGAGGTGATCGGGCGGGTGCGCGGGCTGGGCAGCATCTTTGTCCGAGGGAACCATGACCGTGCCTGCTGCGGGTTGACTGACGTGGATGGGTTCAACCCGGTCGCTGCGCGCGCTGCCCGTTGGACCCAGTGTGTGCTTTCCGCCGAGCACATCGCCTGGCTGCGCCACCTGCCGCAGGGCCCCGTACAGCCGTTGCACGACCTGCTTGCCGAGGCCGGCCAGGCACACCCGCAGCTGGCCGCGGTGCGCTGTGTGCACGGCTCGCTGCTCGACGAAGACGAATATGTGCTCAGCGCGCGCGATGCCTGGCAATCGCTCTCGCCCGGTGGCCCGGCCGTCAACTTCTTCGGCCATACGCACCTGCAGGGCGGCTTCGCCACAGATGGCGAGCAGTGGTACCGGCTGACGCCCGACTACGCCACGCGCGATACTGCGGAAACCTGGGAGCTGCAGCTCTCGAGCGGTGCCCGCTACCTGCTGAACCCCGGCTCCGTAGGGCAGCCGCGCGATGGCAACTGGCGCGCTGCCTATGCGGTGTATGACAGTGAGCGGAACACTGTTCTGTTTGGGCGCGTGCCCTATGACATCCGCACAGCGCAGGAAAGTATCGTGCGCGCCGGGCTACCGGACCGACTGGCTTCGCGGCTCCGGGACGGGCGCTAAGCGCGCAGGTTTGCGACAATGGGACGATGGCTCGCAGCACCCCTCGCTCCCACGCCGTCGGTCTCGATTTCGGGACGACCAACAGCTCTGTAGCCCGGATTGCAGAAGACGGAACGGCGGAGCTGGCGCAGTTTCCCGCGGCTTCCGGCCCGACTGCCTCGTTTCGCTCGCTGCTCTTCTTTGAGCGCGATGGCAGCAAGCAGGCGCACAGCTACGCGGGCCCGGCGGCCATTGAGCACTACCTGGCGCACGGCGAAAGCGAGCGGCGGCTGGTGCAGTCGCTCAAAAGCTACCTGCCCTCGCGAACACTGACCGGCACCGAGGTATTTGGCCGGCGGTACACGCTTGAGGACCTGCTGGCGAAAATCCTGCGCGAGCTGCGCACCGGTGCGGAAGCAGCCTTCGGCGTGGAGATCGACCGCGCCGTCGTGGGGCGACCGGTACGCTTTGTGGGCGCGGAAACCGTCGAGGACGAAGCCTTCGCGCTGTCACGGCTTCGCGATGCCTGCCAGCGCGCAGGCTTTCGCGAAGTGCATTTCGAGTACGAGCCGGTGGGCGCGGCCTATGCCTACGAGTCGACGCTGGACCATGAAGAGCTGGTGCTGATCGGGGACTTCGGCGGGGGTACGAGCGACTTTTCCCTGCTGCGCTTCGACCCCGGCGCGGCCCGGCCGGTGACGCCGTTGGCCACCACCGGCGTCGGCGTGGCGGGGGACAGCTTTGACGCGCGCATCATCGACCGGGTGGTGGCGCCGCATCTGGGCA
>CAXTEW010000115.1:0-9264 GCA_964243175.1 uncultured Acidobacteriaceae bacterium | reverse complement strand
GCTTGGAGCCCTGGTTGTGTCAGGCCCTGTACGCAGCGAAGGAGACGGCATGACCTCGCAAGAAGAAGCAATGTTGAACGACCTGGTACGCAAGATCAACAGCACCAGCCTGCAGGAGAAGGACGACCAGGCAGAGCGCCTGCTGAACAACGGCCTGGGCCGCAACCCCGACGCAATGTACATGCTGGCGCAGACGGTGCTGGTCCAGAACATTGCACTGGAACAGGCCAAGCAGCAGATGAACGCACTACAGCAGGCGCCCCCAGCCCCGGCGCGTGCGACCAGTTTCCTCGGGAGCCTGCTCGGCCATCACGATCCGCAGCCACAGGCTCCACCGGCAAACCAGGGCTACCAGCAGGTGCAGTATGCGCAGCCGGGACAGCAGTTCACGCCCGGGATGCAGGGCGGCTATCAGCCTGCGGCAGCTGGGCAGCCCAGCTTTCTGCGCTCGGCGGCAACCACGGCAGCCGGTGTAGCGGCTGGCGCGCTTGCTTTTGAAGGCGTTTCCTCACTGCTGCATGGTGGCGGCGGTGGCTTTGGCGGTGGTGGCTTTGGTGGAGAAGGCTTCGGCGGGGGCGGCTTTGGCGAGGCACCGCGCGAGGAGGTAGTGAACAACTACTACGACTCGCCTGGCCAGTCCGGCAGCGGACCGGATGAGCAGCCACAAGGCCCGTTTGACTCTGGCGATCAGGGTGGGAACGACGGGAACTATGGCGACGACTTCAATGATGGCGGCGGCGACTTTGGCGGCGACGACACCAACTTTAGCTAGCGCTCGCGCGTGTAAGGCAAAGGCAGCGGCCATGGGTCGCTGCCTTTTGCTTGTCGCTTGTCCGGCCAGACCCAGTGGCTGCAGCCGTCGAAGCGATCGTCGCTAAGCCCCCTGCTACTGGTGGCTGGGCTCCTTTGTTTGCGGCGCCGGATGGCTCTTCGATGCGTCAACCTCCACCTGGTAGTCGAGCGGGCGCGGCGCGGCAACCGTCTCTCCCAGCGACCAGGTGTATCCGAACGGATCCAGCAGCTGGCCGTAGCGGTCGCCCCAGAACTGGTCCTTCAATGGGAAGGAGACCGTCGCACCGGCAGCCAGGGCCTGGTTCCACACAGCGTCCACGCCTGTGACCTGCAGATGCAGGACAACCGGGCAGCCGCCGACGGCTTCCGGGGTGCGACTCCTGCCGCCGGCAAACTCGGGAAAGTCGTCGTTGAGCAGCAGTCTGCAGCCCATGATCTCAAGCGCGGCATGCATGATCCGCGTGGAGTCTGCGAGGTAGTTGCGTGATATCTCGCAGGCACCAAAGGCGCGCGTGTAGAAGTCGATAGCGGCAGCAGCATCATGCACGGTGATATGGGGCATCAGGCCCATCGGCGTTGTCATGGCAGGGTGCCCTCGCTGGCATGCCGGCAGTATAGTGCCCGGGAGAAGCGACAGCAAAGTGAAAGCGCGGGCCTGGCCAATCTGGGCAGCGGCTGTGTTGCTCCGGCGATTCCCATTTTGACCATCAGCCCGGATAGGTTGCCGCACGGCTTGCGCTCAGGGAGTCTGCTCCAGCAGTGCGATTGCTTCCTGGTAGCTGAGGTTACCGACGGGCCGGAAGTCAGAGGAGTCATCCATGGAATCGATGCGCAGCGACTTGACCATCAGGATCTTTCCCGTCAGATTCAGGCGCATGTGTGTCGTCTCCCAGTGGCGGTTACCCACGTCTTTCTGCTCCACGAGTATGGTTCCGCCTTTGAAAAGACGGCCCACAAAGCCCCAGCCGAAATCCACGTCCGCGATCATGTGGGCGTCGAGCCGCACCATGCGGCGCTGCGCTTCATCCACCCACAACTCTCCTGCCATCCCGTGGTACACCTCGGCCTGGCGGTCAGGCGGCTGGAAGCTCGGGTTGGGTTCGAAACGCAGCCGGTAGCAGGGTCCGTTGGGCCCAGGAACCATGCCGCTGTAGGTGTACAGAAACGCATTCGGCAGAAGCTTCAGCATCTCGTTGTCGCGATCGCCCTCCGCCTGCGCTTTCTTGTGCCTGCGCGCCTGCTCCTCGGGGTCAGCGCGCAGCTTGTCCAGGCGAGCCAGCTCTTGCTGGTTCTCATGGGCATCCAGGGGCGCACCGTTTCTTCCCACCAGCCGGCTGATGTCGCCGTCTTTCGACTCGACGATTTCCTTGGTCGTGTCCTTGCCGTCATCCAGGCTGTGCTGCCTGTAGCGGACCGCGTGGCCGCCTTCGCCGGCGCGTAGCTCGTTGTACGAGGCATCCGCAACAATCTTCTGTGCGTCGGGCGCTGCCGCGGCGTTGGCAGCCGTCTGCGCATGGCACTCCGCGGAGAGCACCAGCAAGGCGCATACTGCGGCTGCGGCAGCCAGAACGGCCTGGTTCCCGCGCGATGAAAAGAGAGGACGGTGGGATAGCGGATGGATAAGCATGTTTGCTGAATACGGCATGATGCCTTTCCTGGCAGGTGGGAGCAAGGCCCGGGTACTGCCTGCTGCTTGGACGCGCCGCGGGGTGCCTGAGTAGGTACCGGGAAGGGAAGACCTTGATTACTCTTGAGTGCCCTTGTTTCCGCTAACCACCAGGGTTCGCTCTGGTTGCTGCGCTAGGATGCAGCATATAGAGTGAACTTGAGCCGGCACGATGCAGGCGCTGAGGAGATGGGCGGATGGCAGTTGTAGAAAATGTGAGCGCGAGTATTGGCAAGAGCGTGCAGGTACGTGGTGAAGTGCGTGGCAGCGAAGACCTGACTGTGGAAGGTTCTGTCGAAGGCATGATTACCCTGTCCGGCAGCCGGCTGACAATTGGCCCGCAAGCCAAGGTACAGGCCGATGTTGCAGCGCGGGACGTCATCATCCTGGGCCAGCTGAATGGCAACATCACGGCGACAGGCCGCGTCGAACTGCGCTCCGGAGCGACGCTGGTGGGAGACATCCAGGCATCGCGTCTCTCCATTGAAGAAAACGCCGGCTTTTCCGGCAAGGTCGACCTGGTGCAGAGCACTGCGGCGGCATCGGCTGCGAACAACGCACAGGCAAGTGCGGCTGCAAGCGCGCAGCATGCAGCGCCCACTCCTTCCTTCTCCAACTAGCCCGCTCTTCCCACACCATCGTTGACAGTGGGCTGCGCGTGACGCATGCCCACTGCGTTCTGCTATCCGCGAGGCGGTACCGTGCTCCGTAGTTTGTTCTCCAAGCGTGACGAGTCTCGAGGCAAGGGTTCGGCTGTGCGATCGGGCCCACGCATCCCGCGCCACTCCAGTGCGTGGGCGGCCCTGCGCAAGCATCTTGCAACGGAGCCCAACCTCCGTGTACTGGACATCGGGCCAACCTCGTCGGCGAACGTCAACTTCCTCACACAGGCCGGTCACGGCATCTGGATGGCCGACCTCGCGACAGATGCCCTGAAGGGATCCTGGGATCTGCCTCCGGCCGAACCCGGCGACCCGCCTGGGTTCGATACAGAGGCTTTCTTCAACCAAAACATGCAGTTCGGCGGCCGCGAGTTCGATGTGGTCCTGCTTTGGACCGCGCTGGATTACATCCCGGAAGCGCTGGTGCAGCCCCTCATTGACCAGTTACGTGCCGCGATGCGCCCCGGCGGCCGCTTGCTGGCGATCTTCCATACCAAGCTCACGGGTCCCAACACCGAATACTACCGCTACCACCTCACCGACTCCGATTCGGTCGAGATGCAGGAGATCGAGAAATTTCCGGTACGGCGCGCCTACACCAACCGCAATATCGAAAAGCTGTTCTCGGCCTTCAGCAATACCCGGTTCTTCCTCGCCAAAGACAACTTGTCTGAAGTAATCATCACGCGCTAAGCGGGCAGCTGCCTGGCTCCGCCCATAGCGACGCCTGCGCTGGTGGTTTCCGCGCCGGCGCGGCAGTGGCTGCGGTGTTCTGTGGCTCGCGTGTGAGGATGGCATCCATGGTGCGGTGCGGTATGCCGTGCCGGCGCGCGGTGACACCTACCAGCGCGCGAATACGGCTTGCGTAGGCGGGTCCGACGAACGCATCGGTTCGGTAGCGTTCCGCGTAGCTGGCCGACAACATGGGGAACTCCGCCGCGATGAAGCGGAAAAACGTGTCACGCGAACAGGATTTGAGGAAGAGCGGTTCCGCCGAGAAGAACGACGCCCCGGCGGCAGCCGCCTGCTTCGCGACCAGGTTGAGCACCGGGCCATTGTCGGTGATGCCGGGCAATAGTGGCGAGCACAGGACGCCGACCGTAAGCCCCGCCTGGCGCAGCCGTTCAACGGTTCGGAAGCGCAGGTCCGGCCGCGGCGCCCTGGGCTCCAGCTTGCGGGCAAGCACAGCATCCGTTGTCGTAATCGTGATGTGCAGCGTCAGCGTGTTCTGTGCGGCGATCGCCTGCAGCAGTGCGATGTCGCGCTCGATCAGCGTGGACTTGGTGACCAGCCCGATGCGCAACCCGCTCTGGCGAGCCAGGACTTCCAGCACGGAGCGGGTGACCCTGGCTTCCCGTTCCACCGGCTGGTAAGGGTCAGTCGCCGTACCGATGGCAATCTCTTCCGCCGGATCAAAGCCGCGTAGCTCCTGCTCGAGCAGCCAGGCCAAATTCTGCTTGATGTAGATCTCCTGCTCGAAAGCGGCGGGATCGCTGAAGTTCAGAAACTCGTGGGTATAGCGCGCGTAGCAGTAGCGGCAGGCAAACTCGCAGCCACGATAGGGGTTGATGGTGCGCGCGAACCAGAGCTTCCGCTTGGACACAGAACGGTTCAACGCCGAGCGTGCTGCCAACGCATGAAAATTGACCTGGTGGCCTTCGCCTGCATCCCACGCCTCAGCAGCGAGCCGCGCCATACCTGTAAGAGCAGGGGAGTCCTGGAGGATAGGGAAAAGCGTCTTCACCGTTTGTTCGCCCATGCGTCGACAGTACGCCTAGGCGGGGCGAAGAGCAAGCGAAAGTAGCAACGGAAAGCATTATCTTCCTGATCGGGTATTAGAAGAACGAAGACGAGGGAGCGGCAGCCCTAGCTCCTGGCCTGCTGAGGCGCATCCAGCCTGCATCCCATTCGCGTGGGCGCCTGCTTCTTGCAGGCAAATTCGCAACACAGATCCCCGCGACTTACAGGAGCAGCTTCTTCATGTCCGACCTGAACGGTACAAGTGTCACCTGGCTTGGCCACGCAACAGTGCTGGTGGAAACAGCCGCTGGTACGACCATCCTGATCGATCCCTTCATCGAGCAAAACCCCAAGTTTCCAAAGGGCTTTGTGCTGCCGTCGAAGCTCGACCTGATCCTCGCCACGCATGGGCACTTTGACCACATCGCCGATGTAGTACCAGTTGCGAAAAAGACGGGTGCAGCCGTCGTTGCCATGTATGAGCTGGCTGGCTATTTCGGCTCCAAGGGTGTTGAGAACACGATTGGCATGGGGTACGGCGGCAGCTACACGTTCAAGGATGTGACGCTCACCATGACCGAGGCACGGCACTCCTCGGGCATCCAGGATGGAGAGACCTTCCTGTACGGTGCAGAGCCTGCCGGCTTCGTGCTCACCATTGCAGGCGGCCCCGTGCTGTACCACGCGGGCGACACCAACGTGTTTTCTGACATGCAGCTGATCCGCGACCTCTACGCGCCCAAGTTCGGCATGCTGCCGATCGGCGGCCACTTCACCATGGATCCTCGCGGCGCTGCGCTGGCTACCAAGTTTCTTGGGCTCGATGTTGTGCTACCGCTGCACTGGGGCACGATGCCGCAGCTGACCGGGACGCCGGAAGAGCTGGAGAAGCATGTCGGCAACATTGGCGTCCAGGTACTTAAGCCGCAGCCGGGTACGGTCGTGCGCTAAGGAAGCAGCAGCGTGGCCCTCGGGCAGAAACAATCGCAGCAGGCAGGTCGAGAAGAGGATCATGACGATGAATGTTTCAGCCGAAGCAGGAGCCGTGCGGAGCTACGTCCGCTACACGGATGATGTCGAGGTCATCGACGCGGGAGAGCCGGAGACGATCGACAAGATCATCGCCGCGATGGGAAAAGGAGGGCAGCTGACCCGCGCCAGGCTGGGGCACTCGGTGCGCACTTCTCATGCCAAGGCACACGGGCTGCTGCGGGGGGAGCTGCACGTGCACGCAGGGCTTCCCGGGCACCTGGCGCAGGGATTGTTCGCCACCGCGCGCACCTACCCGGTGATCGTACGGCTGGCGCACGTTCCGGGTGACCTGGACGATGACCGCAAGGTGTCCGGTCCTCGCGGCATGTCGATCAAGATTCTCGGTGTGGAAGGAGAAATGCTGCCTGCCCATGTCGGCGAAACCACGCAGGACTTTATCCTCGATACGGGCAAGGTATTCAATGCGATCGGGGCGAAAACCTTCCTGGCGCAGATAGCGCCTGTGGAGAACATCGCGCCCTACACGCCGCAGGCAGTGAAAGGTGCGATCACGGCTGTGTCCCGGGCAACCAACGCGCTGATCGGCGGAAGCAGCGCCGCGCTTGATTTCTTCGGGCACCCGTTCAACCATCCGATGGCCGAGCCCTACTACAGCCAGGTACCGGTGCGCTACGGGCAGTACATCGCGAAGCTCGGCGTCATACCAGACACGGCGGCGCTGCGTGCCCTGCAGGAAGCGAAGTTTGAGCCGCGGGATTATGACGGGCTGCGCACCGCAACCGTGGATTTCTTCCGGACGCACCCGGCGGAGTTTGTCGTCAGTGTGCAGCTGTGTACCGATCTCGAGACGATGCCGGTAGAAAACGCGAACAAGGAGTGGCCGGAAGAGGAGAGCCCCTACCAGCCGGTAGCACGGCTTGTGCTGCCCGCGCAGGAGGCTTTCTCACGGGCGCGCGAGGCGTTTATTGATGACGGCTTGCTGTTTTGCCCTTCACACAGCCTGGCTGCGCACCGTCCGCTCGGCTCGATCATGCGCGCGCGGATGCAGGCTTATACCGCCCTGGGCACGGCAAGGCGCGCGGAAAATGGCAGCCCCCAGCTGGAGCCGCGGAGCATCGACCAGGTGCCTGAGTAAGCGCGGTGGACCGCCTGCGCGGCTGGCGGTCACTTCGTGACTTGTACTCGTTTGAGCTGGAACGCAAGATGTCACGTTAGTGACCGCCAGCCGCGCAGGCGGCTCTCGCATTCTCAAAGCAACCTACTCGTCACCCTTTTCACTATCGCGCAGCGCCCGCATCGGCATGTTCGCGGTTTCCACAGGTACGGTTGCACGCAGGGAGGGCGCCGGCTTTTCTGCGGCAGAGCCGGTGCGGCGCAGCTCTGTGAGGATGTCCCCCTTGTTCCGCGCATAGTCCGAGGCGAGTCGCGTCAGGGCATACGTCACGATGTCCGAGTGGTGCAGGTTGGAGAAACCAGGGTCGCGGCTGATGTTGAGCCAAAGCCGATGCACCAGCTGCACATCGTCGCCGCACAGGGTCGGCGCATGCGCACCCAGGTGGAAGCTCTGCGCCTGGCCATCGGCCGTGACAATGACATAGGTCAGCTGCTGCTTGGGCTCGGGCAGGCCTTCCCAAGCGTGGCCGATGCGGTACGCCTGTTCTGGCGCAGACATAGTGGACGACAGCCCTGAAACCAGCAGGGAGACTTCGAGCGAAACCGCCGTGCCTACAAGAGCGGCGAAGATATCTGCCGCCGGGACGACCAGCAGCGAGATATGTTTGCCGAAGCTCTCAGCTACCGAGACAGCTTTCGTGAAAAGCATTTGTTCATGCTCGGAAAAGCTTTGCTCGCTCGGGTCGAGATACTCCGGTCCCCCGGCGCCGACCATCCGCGCAGTCAGCACAACGACATCCTGTTCGTCGGTATCCGTGCGAGCCAGTGCCCACTTGAGGGCTGCCGCGCGACTTGGATCAGAGACGGTCACCAGGACGCCACCGCGCTTGATCTGCAGATTCTCGCGGCCGATATCCTCTTCATGCTCCAGCTGAAAGTGCTCTTTCATCTGCTTCGCTGTGTCGAGCTGCCGCTTCTTATTCTGGCGTTCCGAGATCGTGAAGATACAGAAGAAGGCAAAAGCGAAAACGATGCCGCTGACCGTAGCCACACTCTTGGTGAGCAGGTTGGTGAGCGCGGTTGTGAGCAGCACAAGGAACACCGACAGCAGGCCGACCGGTATCTCGCGGTTGCCGATCTTCACATTGATCGGCACCTTCCATCCGCGCTCGCCCTTGTACTTCCAGCGCAGGACCAGCATGGCCAGTGAATTGAAAGTGAAGCTCCAGATGACGCCGAACGCGTAAGCCTCACCCAGCGTGATCACCTTGCCGCGACTCACGATGATCGTGAACAGCTGCAGGATTGCGACCAGGTTCACGATGCGGTACGAGGTGCCGAACCGACGGTGTGGCTTGCGGAACCAGTCAGAAAGGACGCCATCCTCGGCAATGCGCATCAGCACGCCGGTCGAACCAATGATCGAGGTGTTGATGGCGCCAGACAGGATGAGGAACCCGACGACGACAACAAAGATGCGGAAGATGATGCGCAGCGTCATCGGGCCAACCATGTACATGGTGAGACCAGCGATGAGGTTGTCGCCGTAGACCGGGATGCGCACGGCATCGGGGATGATCATGACGGCCAGGAGCGAAACCAGGCCGGTGAAGATGAGCGAGTACAGGGCGATGACGATCGCGGCGCGCTTCAGGTTCTTGAGCTTGGGGTGCTCGATCTCGCGATTGACCTGGGCGAGCGTTTCTTCTCCACTCATGGCGAGAACCGAGTGGCCGAAAGCCATCATGATGCCGAAGACACCGAGCGCGGTGGCGAAGTGTGTGCCGGCAAGGAAACCGAGCGCCTCATGCGAGAAGTGGAGATTGGCAGGGATGGGCGGAGGCGGCAGGTGACTGTGGTTGTGGAGCGCCGTGAAGATACCCCAGCCAACGATGAGAACCACCATGACGGTGGTGATCTTCATGACTTCAAGCGCCTTGTTGGTCGACTCCTTGATGCCCTTGATGTTCTCCCACCAGTAGAAAACGGTGACCAGGATGCAGAAGACCGCGGAGGTCCCGTCCATCGGCAGCTGGCGTGCGGCATGTGGTGCGGACAGCAGGGCAGGGGGCAGCAGTCCGTGATTGGCGCCGACCTGGAGTAGCTCATCCAGCAGCCCGGTGACATACTGGCCGGCCGAAACGCCGGAGATGGGGCCGGTGAGGATGTAGTCGAACATGAGCGCGGACACGCTCAGCTTGGCAAAGGTGCCGCCCAGTGCTTCCTTGACGACGCGGTACACGCCGCCGCGCGTAAACATGGAGCAGCTTTCCACATAGACAGCACGCACGGCGAAAG
>CAXTEW010000114.1:1900-9264 GCA_964243175.1 uncultured Acidobacteriaceae bacterium | reverse complement strand
AGCAGCATGCGCTCTGCGTCCAGCGAGGACTCGACGCTTTCTGCCAGTCCCAGCGGATGCGGCCGCCTGGTTTCCGAGTAGCGCCGCAGCAACGCCGCACCTGCCGCCTCCAGGAACAGGATGGTGACGGGCAGCGTCTTTCGCATGTTGAGCAGCGTCGCGGGCAGGTGCTCCAGGGCCTCGCCCTCGCGGACATCGACCACGATCGCGGCCTTGCGCGCCGCGGCACCCTTGGCGATCAGCTCGGCAAACTGGGGAAGCAGCTCTATCGGCAGGTTATCGACCGAGTAGTAGCCCAGGTCTTCAAACGCTTTCAGGGCAGAGCCTTTGCCGGAGCCCGACAGCCCCGTGAGCACGACCAGTTCGCGGATTGGCCGGCTGTCACTCACACGAAAGCAGGAGGCCGGCGGACGGGATCCGCCGGGTTGCGACCAGTCTACGGCAACTCGATCAACTCAAGGGTTCCATTGCGCTTGCAGTGCAGCACCCGGATCAAACCAGCCTGGTCGCGGAAGACAAAGATCTCGCGATTGCGCGTTTCCATCTCCTTGATCGCTTCTTCCAGGCTCATCGGACGCAGCGCGAAGGCGTCGATCGTCCTGGTGACATGGGGCTCGTTCGACTGCTCAGGCCGGGACGCGCCGTTGCCGGCATGTGCGGCGGGGCCGTTGTCAGTCTGCGCGCCGACTGCACCATCCAGGAGCAGGTCAGTCTCCGGCAGCAGCGCGGTGCGCTTCGCCTTGCCAGGACGCTCGAGCGCTGTTTCTACGACGGACTTCTCATCCTTGGGCAGGCGCTTCTGGGTGGCACGCTTTTCCTTGAAGCGGATCGCCTGGGCCTCGGCTTTTTCCAGCGCCTGGCGCAGCGCAGCTTCGGGGCCCGCGGTCGATTCCGCCAGGCCGACCACGTCGTGCGCGTGACTCTTCACTGTGACTTCCGCAAGCAGCCGGTTCTTCTCAGCTGTCAGCACCACGTGCGCCGTGCTGTCATGGCCCAGCATCTTCTCCATCCGGTCCAGAAAAGGCACAGCCAGCGCTCGTAGTTCCGCTGTCACCACTGCCTGTCTACCTGTGTACTCCACTTCCATCAATTGCTCCTTCATTCGCCACTGTTACCGGTCAGCCGCGTACCCGCCGCTGGTGTGTACTTGGAATCCGCATATCCTCGCGATACTTGGCCACTGTGCGTCGCGTCACGTCGATGCCGTCCTTCTGTAACAGCAGTGTGATGCGATCATCGGTCAGGGGCTTGCGAGGATCCTCATCCTCGATCAACTTCTTGACCCTGCGTTTGAGCAGCATGAGTGACGTGCCGGAACCTTCAGGCCCGTTCACGCCCTCGGAAAAGAAGAAGCGCAATTCAAACACACCCTGTGGTGTGTGCGCATACTTATTCGAAACCGCGCGGCTGACCGTGGACGGGTGCACGCCGATCTCTTCCGCAACGTCCTTGATCATCATCGGCTTCAGGCGGTCGACACCGTGCTCGAGGAAGTCACCCTGCCGCCGCACAATCGCGTCGCAGGTGCGCAGGATGGTGTTCTTGCGCTGCTCGATGTTGCGCATCAGCTGCAGCGCGGAACGGTACCGCTCCTTCACGTAATCCTTGACGTCCTTCTCGGCACTGCCCTTCTGCAGCAGCTTGCGGTAGTCGCGGTTCAGCCGCAGCGTGGGCAGACTTTCATCATCCATCACGGCGACATACGCGTCGTCGCGCTTCACAAAGGAGACATCGGGTTCGATCAGGCGAGCGTCGTTGTGCTGGAAGCGCTGCCCGGGTCGCGGGTCCAGGGTACGGATAAATTCCAGTGCCTCGGCTACCTGCTCGGGAGAAGCCTGTGCCGCCTTGCCCAGCTCGCGCAGGTCGCGCTTGTGCAGCAGCGCGAGGCAGCTGTCGACGATGCGGTAGGCGACGGCATACACAGCGCCCCGGTCCCCCGCGCCTGCCTTCCCGACATCCTCCCGGGCAGCATCATCCTCACCGTCCTGGGTAGAGGTACGCTTCAGCGGGAGCGACCTGCTGTGGGCGCGCTGGCAAGCCTCGATCTGCAACAGGAGGCATTCGCGCAGGTCGCCAGCTGCAATCCCTACGGGGTCGAGGGAACGCACGATGGCCAGGGCACGACTTAGCAGGTCCTCGGCATCGGGCAGCGGATCCGCCGTTGCCGCATCGTGATTCCGACGCGAGGAGATCGCGGCAAGCTCGCGCAGCCAGCCGGCATGCAGTTCGTCTTCCGCCGTAACGCAGTAGCCATCCTCGTCCAGATTACCCAGGATGTAGTCCACCGCGACCCGCATCAGCGGCGGCATGGTGAGCGAGCCGACCTGCCACTCCAGGTGGTCGATCAGGCGGCCCGGCTGCGAGAGGAAGTTCTCGATAGAGGGCTTTTCGTTGACTTCAAAACTCTGCGGCGAGCGAAATCCCGGGTCGAGATACTCCTGAAAATAGGAGCCGAAGTCGATCTCTTCGAAGGGGTCCGGGCGTTCGCGCTCTTCCGCAGGCGCAGCGGCCAGATCCCGTTCCGCCTCTCGGCTGGCTTCCCGGTCGACGACGTGGTCCAGCATCGGCACCGCGTCTTCCAGCTCTTCGAGCACCGGGTTCTCGACGATCTCGGCCTGGATCAGGTCCTTCAGTTCGATCTTGTTCAGCGCCAGAACGCTGACCATCTGCATCAGCCCAGGGGTAAGAATCTGGCGCTGCGAGACTCGCAAGCTCAATTTTGGCTGGAGTGAAACCATGCCTCGGGGGAAACCTCATGACCGCATCAGGGGTAGTGGGTGCAGTCTACCGAAAAGGGACGGGTCGCTGCCAGCTTTCGCAACCCTTCCGTAATGAGACGCTTCCCGGCAAAAGCGCGTCCCCGTCTTCATACACGGGCGCACCCGTCGTCCATCGCGCGTTGCGCGGCACGCTCAATCCAGGAAGAAGTTCTCTCCCAGGTAGACCCGCCGCACCTCGGGGTCGGAGCCCAGGGCCTGCGGCGTGCCGTCGCGGAAGATGCGGCCCTCGTTGATGATGTACGCGCGGTCTGTGACGGAAAGCGTTTCCCGCACATTGTGGTCGGTAATCAGGACGCCGATGCCGCTCTGCTTCAGCCCGAAGATGATCTCCTGCAGATCGTCGACGGCCAGCGGGTCAATGCCCGAAAACGGCTCATCGAGGAGGATGAACGAAGGCCGGATACAGAGGCAGCGCGCGATCTCGACCCGCCGCCGCTCACCGCCCGACAGCGCGTAGCCGGCTGTCTTGCGGATGTGACCCAGGTTCAGCTGGTCGATGAGCTTCTCCGTGCGCGACCGCCGTTCGGTTGCCGTTACCGGCTGTACCTCGAGCACGGCGAGAATATTGTCCTCGACTGAGAGCTTGCGAAAAACAGACGGCTCCTGCGGCAGGTAGGAGATGCCGAAGTTGCGTGCCCGCAGGTACATCGGTACCCGGGTGATGTCGCTCCCGTCGGCAAAGATATGGCCGCTGTCCGGCGCAATCAGGCCCACCATCATGTAGACACTGGTAGTTTTCCCAGCGCCGTTCGGACCCAGCAGCCCGACCACCTCGCCCTGGCTGACTTTGATCGACACTCCACGGACTACCTGGCGGCCCTTGTAGCTCTTGCCCATCTCTTCGGTTGAAAGCGTCTGCATTTACTTCGGAGTCCGGGTATCCGTCACCGTGCGACGGCTGCTCCCTTCCGCATCGTGACTCAACACCTCGACACTATTATCGCCGTTCCTGAACAACAGCGCCGCGCCGGTCGTTGTTCCCTTCTGGGCGTCGGCTGCTTTCGGCGGCTGCGCCGGGGTACCAGTCAGCACATAGTTGCCATCCGAGGCCGTGTAGACCAGCCGTTCGCCATTGCCCCGGCGCCCGGGCTGGGCCAGCACGACGTGACCTGTAGCGATCAGGCGGTCGAGCTGAGAGGGCTGTCCCTGCGGCGCTTCCGCAAGGATGACCAGCGCGTCATCCGCGTGAACGATGCCCGAAGGCTGCTCCGCCACCACGTTGCCGCGAAAGTCGCCGGTCCGCGTTGTATCCGAGTAGAAGAGGGTCTCGGAAGTCATCCGGGTGGGGCTGCTCACTAGTTGTGCGCCACCTGGGAGCAGCCCGGCGGCGTTGGCGGTGCCATGATCAGGAGGGGCAGCGGAAGCACTGTGCGCGCCGGCCGGCTTGCCCGTAAACACCGCGTGCACCGTGCTGCCGTGCGTCGAATCGAAGCCGTGCGCCAGCAGCGAGCCCTGCTGCTTACCCAACTCCAGTACCGGCGCGTTGACGCTGTTGGCTCCCTGCCACATGCGCGCTGGCGCCTGCTGGTTTCCCTGGAAGATAGCAGCGCTGGTCATGCGGGTCATCTGTGCGGTCGCGGCAATCACATGCACCGGGCCAGACCCGCCAAGGCCCGGGGGCTGCGCCAGGTTGCTGCCTGCTGCCTGCACCGCGGTCGCACCTCCAGCCGTGGGCTTCTGCAGGTAGGTTGAGCGGACATCCCCGTCGGCCGTGGCATCGCCTGTCTCCCGGTGGTAGTCGACCGCTAGCGCGGTCAGCGACAGGGTGCTGTTGTGCACGTGCGATGGCGTCCTGCTGTCCCCGGTAAGGTGCAGCACCTGGTCTGCCGCGTGGTACACCCCGGTAGCCGCTTCTGCGTACAAGGGCGCCTGCGGCGTGCCATCACTCATGCGGGCATACCGGGCCGGCTGCGACACCATGGTGACATGCCCCTGCTGGGTGGCTGTGTCGATCTGCGTCGCGCCACCGGGTGCCCCTGCTCCTTTTGGCGCGCCAGGGGCGTGCGCCGCGGTGGGCACAAACGTGACGTGGAGGGTTTCGCCATTGCTGGTGTCTGTCGCGCCATCCGGCGCATAGTTGACGACGGTTGTACCGCCCGAGCCGTCAAGCTGCTCCAGCTCGTGCCCACCCACCAGGTTGGCAATCAACTGCTGGCCATGGATGGAGGTGTGCCGCGGCGCCGCTCCAAATGGAAGGTCGTGGAGGTCAACCGTTGCGCCACCCCGCGCCAAGGCCTTTTGCGCCAGGCTCTTGCCTCCGGGGCCGGCGGCAAAGTCCACATCCAGGTGCGTTGCCGTCATCTCGCGGTTGGCGGACCCGCGAGGATCTCCCCCAAGCGACTTCTGCAGCAGCACGAACGAGACCGCGTTGTGGAAGCTGGCATGGCGGAGAGAGGCCTTGCCATCCGGCCCTGGCACGAACACCATGGTGCCCTCGACCGCGTTGCCATGCATGCTGGATTCCGGGGAGTCGGAGACGAAGTTGACCCCACCGCCGGCATGCGCATCCATCGGCTGGCCATGCATGTCAAAGTTGGCCGTCGCGGTAGTTGAGTACAGCTCGGCGCCGTCCGCCGTCAACATGTGCACATGATCCTGCGCGTCCAGGTGCTCGATTGAGCCATCGGGGCGAAAGTGGACGATCGCCTGGTCGGCCGAGTCCCGCCCTCCCTGGTACTCCGAGCGCGCGTGGAGCAGATAGGCAACATGGGAATCGCGTAGCAACTGGGCATGCTGCGCGTAGATCGTCGAAGGGCTGCCATTCTGATCCGCATGCAGCTCCACGGCACTCTGCAGCACCAGGACGCCTGTTTTCGAGTTGTAATCGCCCCCGACTGCCTTGCCATTGGCGCGCGGCAGGGTAAAGGCCAGCGGCTGGTCCGTCTGCGCATCGCCGCTCTTCTGGTCGAAGCGCAGGTTGCTGGTCTGTACATGGATAGTGTCTGGTGGCCCCTGGCCGGGGGAGGGCGCAGCGTTTGCCGGCGCCGTCGCCGGAGACGCCATGTCGATCTCGACCGGGCCCCTGGCGGTCACGATCCCCGAGCTCTTGTCGTACAGGAACTCGCTGCCGGAGATCCGGTCCTGGCGGTGCGAGCCCTCCGGCCCGTAGAGCGTGATCGCGACATCGTGCAGGTCAGCCTGATCGCCCTTGAACTGCACGATGCGTGAGGCGTGGATCGTGAAGATCGTGTGCCCACGCTGCGACTGGGAATAGGTAAAGCCGTTTGCAGTCTGTGAAATATCCGCGCCAAGTTCGCCCGGAAGATCCAGGTGAAGGCCGTGGCGCTTGAGCTTCTGGAGGCCGAGCGCGGCCAGCAGTATGACGGCGAGTGCAGCGAAAGCGGCGATCAGGACGGTGCGGAGCGTCTGGTTGCGAGTGCCGTCTATTTTGATTGCTGCCATCGCGCTAGTTCACCTGCTGCAGGCGCGCAATCAGCTTTTCGGCCAGGCTGTCGCCGGATTCGGACCAGAGCAGCCGCGAGGAGATGCCGCAGTTCTTCTCGATGGCCCGTACCAGCAGCACAAGCAGGGCTACATTCTCCCGGACCTTAGCCTTCGCCGTCTCATCCAGCTCAACCTCTTCCTGCAAAAAGGGCGTGTCCAGCCCGAAACCGATGCGGATCTGCCCGTTTGTCTCGTAGGCTCCATCGTCGAACTCCGGCCCGAAGCCGACCACCATGACGCGCGACGGGGACTTCCTCCAGGTCGGGTCCAGTCCACCTTCCAGCTCCGGCTGCCACAGCTCCCAATCGATTTCGAACTCGTAGGCAAAGTCATCGTGCAGCTGATCGAGCGCAGGCGGGACCGCCGCTGCGGGGGCAGCCAGCGCCGCTTCCTCTTTCTCGTAGACACGTCCGTACACCGGGCTTTCTGACCAGCCGATGGGGTACACAGTCGCCGCGCGAATCAGCGGCGCTTCTCCCGGTGCGGCACCGATCACTGCAAACTGGCGGAGGACACCCAGGATCGCGGGCCCAAGAGCAGCAGTACGGAAGTTGGGGTACCAAAGGCTCAGGTAGAGTTGATCAGCCATGCGGTTGTAGATGCGGGAGCCCCCGGTTCGGCTAGAAATGCTGTTAGACGAGGAGCCAGTACATAGGTAATGAAAGAAAGTTGCCTTGAACTGGCATTTAGGGTACCTTGAATCAAGCTCGTTACTGAGTGGGTTCGTTCTGCACGGTTCTATGAAGTTGCCATGCGTTGCGCCTTGCTCCGATATCAGCGAAATTCAGATCTCTAAGGAATACCAGTCACATGGAACAAGGCACAGTCAAGTGGTTTAACGATGCAAAGGGCTTCGGATTCATCACGCGCGAGAGCAACAACGAAGACGTTTTCGTGCACTTCACAGCGATCAGTGCGAACGGCTTCCGCTCGCTGCAGGAAGGCCAGCGCGTTCAGTTCAACGTCGTGCGTGGTCCCAAGGGCTTCCAGGCCGAGAACGTTCAGGCCGTCTAGTTCCCACTTCGCCGACTAGGCGAGGTACACGTACCGATACAAGAAGCGGCAGCCCTCGGGCTGCCGTTTTGCTTTCGCGTCACCCTTCGGGTTGGCGTTTCTGCTTTCGAGTCACCCTTGTCAGGC
>CAXTEW010000114.1:0-1800 GCA_964243175.1 uncultured Acidobacteriaceae bacterium | reverse complement strand
TGGCGTTTCTGCTTTCGAGTCACCCTTGTCAGGCAAAGGCCTCCGCCTGGTTGTCCGTCGCCATTGCTCGGCTACCGACTGGGTGATTTCGCTTACAACGGAGATGCGCGGCTACAAACGCGGTCACTTCGCGCCCGGGTCATCCTGAGCGTAGTCGAAGGACCTGCGGTTGACTCTGCGTTACCGGGTAGACCGCCGACAGCGCGGCTGGAGTGAAAACTACCGGCTTCAGGTCGCCCGGGTAGATCCCCGGGGCAGCATCGGCTTCATCTTCATGTCGGCACTGCATGTTGGAGAATCGAAACCTGTCGTAGTTGATCTATCCGAGTTCCCTCCACGAGCTGCTGCCGGTTACCTCCACCGGAAAACAAGCTGCCCGTAACGTTGACTGCGCGTGCTGCGGGCCGTAGCTTGACCCCCGTGACCGGTTTGCGCCTTCGAGAAAACCCAATTCAGGAGCAGGATGCAGGACGAGCTGCGCTGAAACAGGGCTTTACCCGCTTCAGTCTCGCGATGAGTTTGCTCGTGGCTGGGATCCTCCTGTTTGACATCGCGGCTACCCGTGAAGTGCAGCTGGACGGCATGAGCCAGCTGGTACGCAATGGGCCGGGTTTGCTGCTTCTCGGCCTGGCGCTCTGGTTTTGTCACTGGCGGCCGCTCCCGCGCTTTGTTGATTCCTGTGAGAACGCGATCTGGGCGATCCTGCTGACGAACCTGCTCTCCGTCATGATCCAGGTAGCCGGGCGCAGCCCCTGCCCGCTCGTCGATGCACAGCTGGCGCATCTTGATCGGTTCTGCCATTTCGACACGGCCAGCATCGCGCACCTGGCGGCTCGCCTTCCGGCGCTGCAGTTCGCACTCTCTTTGACTTACAACCTCGTTTCGCTGCTGATATTGGCGGCGCTGCTTTTACCGCCCTTCGTGGGCCAGCCCGGAGCGTCGCGGCGGTACCTGGTTGCGCTGGTTCTTGCTACTTTTATCACCGCGGTGCTGTTCGCCTTGTGGCCGGCTGCCGGCCCGTGGACGAGCGAGAGCCTCGTGCCCAGCGAGCTGCAGCTGCAGGTAACCCGCTATCTCGCGCTGCTGAAGTCGCACTCCAGGGTCACGATGGACTTCGGAGCGACCGCCATCGTTTCCTTCCCGTCCTTCCACGTTGTGCTGGCGATCCTGTCAGCAACCGCTCTCAGCGGGATTTCCCGGATCCGCGTGGCTGCCTGGGTTTTTGCCGCCCTTACTTGCGTCTCGACGCTTACGACCGGCTGGCACTACGGAGTCGACCTGGCGGGCGGCTTTGCTGTCGCCGCGATGGCACAGCTCGGCGCACGCGCGGTCTGCGCTTATCTGGAAGGCGGTGCTGCGGAGACGAGCTCTGTCGATCGAGAAGTAGATGCGACGAACCGTGGACGCGAACCCCTGCCTGGTACCGCGATCTAGCTTCGGGGCGTCCGATTTCAGATCAGGCCGCTCGTAATCTCGATCGACCCCGGCAGCCGGTGAGCGCCTGAGAACTACTTCGCCGGGGACGCGGTGTTCTCGGCGCCGCCTTCTTCCCTGGCCTGTGACAACTCCTCCAGCTTTTCGCTCCGGAAACGCTGTTCGATGCTTTCGGCCGTTGTCTTGGGTCCCGGAGTTTGCCGGGGAGCACTCTCAGCCGGTCCGGCAGGACGCTGTGCCGGGTCGCGCGGCGCAAAGCCGCTCGGGGTGCTCCGCGCGGGCACAAACGAAGTGGGGCGCGAGGCGGCACCGCCTGGAATTCCTGGCCGACGCGGCCCTCGCTGGACCATCTGCGGTCCCGCCCCC
>CAXTEW010000113.1:2246-9267 GCA_964243175.1 uncultured Acidobacteriaceae bacterium | reverse complement strand
ATCCTGTTCTTCGCGGCGGGCATGTTTTTTTCCAGGCCCGGGAACCAGCCCCGCCCGCGCCGCTGAGCTGATCGTCGCGGAGGGAAATTGCTGCAGAGCGCACGGTCTGATCGGCTTGCAGACAATGAAAAAGCCGGGGCAGCAGCCTCGGCCTTGCTCATTCCCCTCTGGTGGGCTTAGTCGTAGCGCTCGAAGATGACCTGCTTCTTTTCCCAGCCCATGCCGACCAGCCGGTCGCGGCTGGCGGAAACCATGTCATTCAATCCGCAGATGTAGGCGTAGATATCGAACGGACCCGCGGCATTGCTCTCAGGCGGTACGCCGCCCGCGCCGACCAGCACGCCCTGCTCCGCGCGTGCCGCAACAATCTTGGCGACATGCTCCTGCACGTAGCCGCGCTCGCCCGTCCAGCTTTCCGAGCCGCGGCTCAGCGTCGCGACGTAGTGGAAGTTGGGGTGCTTTGCCGCGAGGTCTTCGAAATAGTCCTGGTAGTAAATGTCGCTCTCATAGCGTGTTCCATAGACCAGCCAAAAGTCCTTGCCGCCGGTGCGGTCCGGGCCATTTTCCGGGAACAGCCACTGGGCAAAGCCGCGCATCGGGGCGATGCCCGTGCCGGTGGCGATAAAGATGCCCTCGACCAGCGGCTGCCGCAGCGTGAACAGGCCGTGGGGGCCGTGGAACTTGACGGTATCGCCTTCGTTCAGGTCGCAAAGCAGGTTCGAGAAGAAGCCGCCCTCGACGCGGTTGACGCAGATGTCGAACATGTTGTCGCGGGCCGCGGAGGCGATCGAGTAGGCACGCGTTTGCATTTTGCCGGTGGCATCCTCGGCCAGGCACGAGACAAACTGGCCTGCCTTCAGGTCAAAGGTCGGCAACTCGTCGACAGCGAACTCCAGGTGGTAGCACTGTGCTACATCGGAAAGCAGAAGCTTCTTGTCTAGGCGGGCGGTATAGGTCTGTCTCAAGGTCGGCTATCACTCTCGCGGGAATAGTGGCAACCCCTAGTGTACCCCGAGAGCTCCGGCGGCTCCAGCCGGGTGTTCGTAGGGGCAGAAACCGCAGGCGGTTCTCCCCTTCACTCAGGGCGAGCGGAGCCGCTCCAGGCTAGCCCCATCCTGCTGCCCCGCAAAGTACTTCTGCAGCGCTTCCTGAAAGACGCTTTCCTCTCCGGTGACCGCGGCGAAAAGCGTCATGGACGAGTGAAATTTCAGGTCGTCCGGGTAGCCGAAGATCTGCGCTACCGTGCGTCCGCTCAGCCCATTGACGATCGCAGTGCAGTCGCGCAGACGCGCGCCCAGCAGTGGATGCTCAAGGTAGGCCAGGGCCTCGGCAGGGGATTGAATCGCGTAGCGCACGGCCATGGAGCTCGAACCCAGCCCATGAATTTGCGGAAAGATAAACCACATCCAGTGGCTACGCTTCTGCCCGCCTGTGAGCTCGGCGCGTGCCTGCCCGTACACCCCGGACTGCGCTGCGACAAAGCGCTCGAGAGGGTCCATCGCGCGATTGTCTGTGGCATTTTCCATTGCGGAGCCTCCGTGGGTCGCCTGGGCATCACCGCGCGGCTCAACGTGATTTCCCGGGTCCTGCCGATGCCACTAAGAAATTACCAGGTAACGCGCCTATAATCAGCCATGGCGCCGCCGCAGACCCTTCCCGTGCAACCAGAGCCGCCTCGTCGCTCACTGCCTTCTTCAGCGCCTGCAAAAGCACCGGCCGGCTACTCGCCCGAATCGCTTGCCCGCTATGATGCGCAGACAGCAGCAGCGACTGGTCCGCGCTACGAGTTATTGATCGAGACGGTTCGGCGCAACCGGCCGACCGACGACACCGAGATCATTCGCAAGGCATGGGAGTTCTGCCTGCGCTACCATCGCGGCCAGCTGCGCGCCTCGGGCGAGCCTTACGTACTGCATCCGCTCGAGACCGCGATTGTTCTTGCCGAGATGAAGCTCGACTCCACCGCGATCGCGGCCGGGCTGCTGCATGACGCGGTCGAAGATACACCCGTGACCACGCCTGAGATCACGGCGCAGTTCGGCGAGCAGGTCGCGCACATTGTCGAAGGCGTCACCAAGCTGGACAAGATACAGTTTGCCAACCGCGAAGACCGCCAGGCCGAGAGCGTCCGCAAGATGCTGCTGGCCATGGTCACCGACGTGCGCGTGGTGCTCATCAAGCTCGCCGACCGGCTGCATAACATGCGCACGCTGGAACACCTGAAACCGGAGCGCCAGGCCTCGATCGCCAGGGAAACACTGGATATCTACGCACCGCTCGCGCACCGGCTGGGTATGGGCAAGGTGCGTGGTGAGCTCGAAGACCTGGCCTTCCGCTACGTGGATCGCCACGGCTTCGAGCAGCTGCAGGATGCGATCGAGGAGCGCCGCACCGAAGGCGAGCAGTTTCTGAAAACAGTGGAAACACTGTTGACCGAAAAGATTGCAGAAAACAACTTGAAGGGTCGGGTGGAGTGGCGTATCAAGCGGCTGTACTCCATCCACCAGAAACTGCAGGAGACTGGTGCCGGGGTTGACCAGGTGCACGACCTGCTGGCGCTGCGCGTGATTGTCGACACGGTCGGCGACTGCTACGCGGTGCTGGGCCTGATCCACTCCTTGTTTCGCCCGGTGCCGAACCGGATCAAAGACTTTATCGCGATGCCGCGGCCGAACCTCTACCAGTCTCTGCACACGACGGTGATGGGCGAGGCGGGCCACCAGTTCGAGGTGCAGATCCGCACCGAGGAAATGCACCGCATCGCGGAAGAAGGGATCGCCGCGCACTGGAAGTACAAGGCCGGCGGCAGCCCGGTGTCCGCGCGGGATGAGCAGCGCCTGGCCTGGGTCCGGCAGCTGGTCGAGTGGCAGCGCGAGATGACCGATCCGAACGAGTTTATCTCGACGCTCAAGATCGACTTATACCCGGAGGAGGTCTACACCTTTACGCCCAAGGGCAAGGTGGTCGTGCTGCCGAAGGATGCAAGCCCGCTCGACTTTGCCTACGCGGTGCACACCGAAGTCGGCCATAGCTGTGTCTCGGCCAAGGTGAATGGGCGGATCGTGCCGCTGCGCGCAAAGCTGCGCAATGGCGACATCATCGAGGTCGTTACGCAGAACGGGCACACGCCCTCGCGGGACTGGCTGACCTTTGTCAAAAGTTCGCGCGCCCGCAACAAGATCAAGCACTGGATCAACGAGCACCAGCGCGAACGCGCCATCGAGATAGGCCGCAAGCTGCTGGAGCGCGAAGCCCGCAAGTACAAGATCGCGCTGTCGAAGTTTGAAGAGTCAGACTACGCGCGGCTGGCAGCGGATTACTCGGTAGCCACGCCGGACGACATGATGGCCGCCATCGGGTTCGGCAAGTATTCGGCGCGGCAGGTGCTGAACCGGCTCGCCCCGGGCATCCTGCACCAGCAGTCGACGCCCAGCGATCCGGGTCTGCCGACTGGTGCGGAAGACGCCAAGCGCCTGCAGGTGCATGCCACCGCGGCTGCGGATACGCTGGAAGTCGAGGGCTCAAACGAGCTGCTGGTTTACCGCGCGCGCTGTTGTAACCCTATCCGTGGCGAGGAAATTATCGGCTATGTAACGCGCGGCAAAGGTGTGGCCGTGCATGGGCGCACCTGCCCCAATGTGCAGAACCTGCTGTACGAATCAGACCGCAGGATCAGCGTTGAGTGGGCACGCGAAGGACGCGCGGAAGCAACCACCCGGCGAGCAACGTACCCGGTCAAGCTGACCCTGCTGTGCGACGACCGGCCGGGATTGTTGAAGGACATCACGGCCGTGGCGAGCGAGGAAAATACCAACATCCGCTCCATGGATACCAGTGCGAAGGATGGGCGCGCGCGCGAGGGGCAGGCGGAGGATCGCCGCGTGCATGCAGGGGAAAGCGCGCTGATCGAGTTGACCCTCGATGCGCTCGATGTACGCCACCTCGAGCGGCTGCAGCAGGGCCTGCGCAAGATTGCCGGCGTGCGCGAAGTGCAGCGTTCGTCCAAGCTGTAGCGAGGCGAGCCGTTCCCGTGCGACCGACTTACTGACAGGCTGGTACCGGCGCCGTGACACGGTGCCAGGTTTCCGTGCGCCCCAGCAGGGCTACGCCAATGTAGCCGCGTAATTTCAGCGCATCGCCGCTCCCCTGCATCTGCGCCGAGTAGGTCTTGCCCGACTCAGGATCATAGACCTTGCCATCCTTGGCGCGGTCGCTGCCATCGAGCGTAAAGGCGGTGCCGATCGTCAGTCCGCACAGCGGGCGCGACCGTAGCGTGGTATCCGGGTTGCTCACATCTGTGCGTGGCGCATCCTTGGGCGCGATCGTTTCGATCCGTACACAGAGCTGCTGACCACACTCGAAGACCTGGACGATCGACTTATCCGGGGTGATCCAGTGGCCGGTCAGCGTGGAAGCGGGTGGGGCAGGGAGCAGGAAGGCTAGCAGTAAAGCGACCAAGTGAATACCCCTCGGGTGGGCTATGCGGCGTGGCTATCAGGGTTATGGAGGGGACCGCGTGTCATCTATCGAATGCACAAGCCCGTTTCAGGGCTTGGTACAGCATAGTCTGCCTTGAAGCTCTACCGGCGGCGATCAGAGAGTCATGCCTTGCTACTGAAATACATAGAGCAGTATGAATTTCCGTACCTCTCCCTGCGTGAGCGCGCATTACACGGGAGAAAAGGGAGGAAGTGAGGCGCGCGTATGTGGCCATTCGATTGCATATTGAATTGAGCATCACCACAATTTTGATGGAGCCTTCATGACTTCCAGGTTACAAACAGGTATCTTCGCCACTGCACTCGCTGCACTTCCTATGATCTGCATTGCAGGCGCACTTCAAGCTCAGGAGGTATCCGCAGTCAAGGGTGGCCTCCAGGGCGTGATCACCGATGCGAGTGGGGCGGCTATTCCCGGCACCATGATCACGTTTACCGGCCAGTCAGACAAGCGGACCGCCACGACGGATGAGCAGGGCAACTACAGTATCGGTGGCTTGACGCCCGGGGTGTACGCCGTAAGGGCGGAGAAGGCCGGCTTCAAGATAGCCGAAGCGAAAAGTGTGGAGGTCGTAATCGGCCGGTTGTCGGGCTTTGATCTGAAGCTGGAACTTGGTCAGGTCAGCGATACGGTACAGGTCAACGCAAATAGCGTAGAGATCGAGACCACTTCCACGGCGGTCGGCGAGAATCTGGACGCGACCTTCTACTCGCAGGTGCCAGTGGCCCGCAACGTGGGCAGCCTTTTTTATGTGGCTCCTGGGGCGGTGAACAGCGGCGGTACTGGTACCTCCAACCCCTCCATCGGAGGCGCAACGGGGCTCGAAAACCAGTACATCATTGATGGCGTGAACCTGACAGATGTCGGGTATGGCGGCCTGGGTGTGTCGAGCCCGACCTACGGCTCGCTGGGCACGGGGATCAATCTCTCGTTTGTTCAGGAAGTGCAGGTAAAGACAGGAGCGCTGGAGCCGAAGTATGGCCGGGCTGATGGTGGCGTCGCACTGATAGTGACAAAGACCGGCGGCACGCAACTCCATGGCGCACTGAGCGCCTTTGCGGCGCCCGCGGCTTTTGAGGCGGGGCAGAGGTATGCGGACTCCTACGGTCGTGTCAATACCCATGGCCGGCTATTTGCCACTCCACAGTATGACGCTGCGGCGGAACTGGGCGGCCCCATCCCTGTCGGAGGAATGAAAGACAAGCTGTTCTTCTTCGGCGCCTTCAATCCATCCCTGAGCCGCTTCAGTTATATTGCCCCGGCTGGTTCTGGACTGG
Source organism: uncultured Acidobacteriaceae bacterium (assembly GCA_964243175.1). Taxonomy (GTDB): domain Bacteria; phylum Acidobacteriota; class Terriglobia; order Terriglobales; family Acidobacteriaceae; genus EB88. The sequence goes on along the minus strand of CAXTEW010000113.1, from coordinate 3,490 downwards.
CCACGGAAGGTGAGCTCACAAACAACATTTCGGCTTATAGCTGGGCTGGAAAAGTAACATACAAGCCAACCGAGAACGTCACGTTCGAGGCTTCTGCCTTTGGTGATCCATCCAGCTCCAACCGCGGTCTTGGTGTCGTAAACGAAGATACCTTTCCCAACTATCCGAATATCAACCAGGCAAATGACAGCGGCTTCAGCAGCTGGAACTTCGGTTCTCGGAGTGAGGTGGTGCGGATGAACGCCACGATCACGCCGACCTGGACTCTGGACATCGCGGCAACCGCGAAGCAGAGCCATTTCACCGAGGGCGGCTTTGCGAATGCCTATCAGATTCAGGACGATAGCGCCGTCGCCCTGGGTGGCAGCCAGTTCTACGCGCAGGGGCTTGGTTTCTATCAGAACCCCACTACCCATGCCTACAGCTTTGCCATCAATACCGAAAAGGTCGTGCGGTTTGGTGGCACGCATTCGCTCTCGATCGGATACGAGTTTGATCGCGGGATCTATGACTTGCTGAAGGGCTACAGCGGCAACGATTTTCAGTTTCCGACGACGAACGACATCGGCACGCCCACCACGCCTGGCCTGGCCGGGCATACAGCGGACGCAGGCTTCCAGCTAGACCCCGTTCCTCAGGCAACAGACGCAAATGGCAATCCTGTGGTCGACGGAGCAGGCAAGCCTGTCTATACCTGCCCGGCTACCCTCTGCCCCTTGTTCCCGGTGACCGTCAAAGGTGTCACTACGGAAATCCCCGTGTACCTGTCGCAGGTTCGAGGTATCTTCAGTCCCCGCCAGGCGTACACCGGGCAGAGTTATCACCAGATTTACGCCAATGACGACTGGACCATCAGCAGTCGCGTGACGGTGAATGCCGGCATACGGTGGGATGAGGAGCAATTGAATGGCGTGGTGCAGCAGTATGTCTTCAACGACAACTGGTCGCCGCGTGTGGGTATCAATATCGATCCGTTCGCCGATCGCAAGTCGAAGGTTTTTTTCAACTTTGCACGCTACACACAGGGTCTGCCCAGTGATGCCGCGATCCGCGAGCTGAACCAGGAGCAGGATATCTACCGGGCCAATTTCGCGCCGCTCGCCGATGCCAGTGGGCACGCGGTGCTTAACGAGTATGGGACGGTGACCCCGGTGCTTGATGCCGGGCACCTGCTGAGTGGCAACCCCGCGGCGGGTACGGCGAGTGGCGAGGCTGGATCGGCCATTTCAGTAAGCGGCTCAAGC
>CAXTEW010000113.1:0-2236 GCA_964243175.1 uncultured Acidobacteriaceae bacterium | reverse complement strand
CTGGAAGAAGAGTTTCTGGGCGGGGTGGAGCGGCAGCTTCCCGGCGGCTTTGTTGTGAGTGCCCGCTATGTTGATCGGCGTCTCCTCCGCATCCTCGAGGATATGTCCGGTGTTTCCCCAGAAGGGGCAAACGGCGGCGTGGTCCAAAACTTCCTGATTGGTAATCCAAATTCCTCCTCGGATTACTTCACCAATGAGCAGGAGCTCTCCTACGCGCCGGGCGGAACACTCCCAGCTGCTTGCCAGCTCGATTACGGTACCCAGCGAAACAGCGCCGGCCAGGTCATTGGCGCAGCCTGCGGCGTAAATCCCACGGTTGCGGGTTTGACGACTCCAGACGGTAAGGCAGATGGCTTTGCCAATCCGCGACGCCACTACCAAGCGCTGGAGATAGAAGCCAACAAGAGCTTCAGCCATAACTTCCTGCTGCGGGCAAACTACCGCTTTGCCAAGCTCTACGGTAACTACGAAGGCCTTTACCGGAACGACAACGGACAGTCTGATCCAGGCGTGAGTTCACTGTTTGACTTCACACAGGGTATTCTCGGGGAGCTCGGCGGACAGTTCACTCCGGGTTATCTGAACACTGATCGTCGCAACGTAGGGAATCTTTATGGTTCCTACCTTGTCTCCAACGGTTTCGCAAAGAAGCTGACGATCGGCGTCGGACTACGCGGTGAGTCGGGAACGCCAATCACCAACCTTGGTGCGCACCCGGTGTATAACAATGCCGGTGAGATTCCAATCGGGGGCCGCGGTGCACTTGGCCGCACTGCTTCCGATACAGGTCTCGATCTACATACCGACTACCCTGTCGAATTCGAGAAGGCACATTTGAAGCTGGGCTGGGACATGTTTAATGTCACCAACTCGCGAAAGCTGGTGTCTGTCGATCAGGATTCAGCCTTGAACAACACGACGCCAAATGTGGACTTTTTGAAGCCGCTAGCGTTCCAGAGAGCGTTCTACGCTCGTGGTTCGGTGCGGCTGGAGTTTTAGCCGCAAGTGTTACTTCAATCAAAGCGCCGGGGACTGTATCAGTCCCGGCGCTTTTCTACGTCCGGGGCCATAGCAAGATAATAGCCGCGGGGCAGGGCAGAATAACCATATGAGCGAAAGTCGCAAACAGGCTGTTACTACCACCCAGGCGCCGGCTGCTATCGGCGCTTACTCGCAGGCGGTCATCATTGACGGGTTCGTTTATAGCTCCGGTTCCGTCGGTTTTGACCCGGCGACAGGCCTCCTCGCGGGGCCAGGCATCGAGGAGCAGACCGAGCAGGTGCTCCGCAACCTGCAGGCGGTCCTGGCTGCCGCGGGCTGCACCCTGGCGGCGGTCATCAAGACGACCGTCTTCCTCAAGGATATGAATGACTTCGCTGCGATGAACGAGGTGTACGCACGCTATATGAGCCCGGCAGGCGTGGTGCCACCGGCGCGCTCCACGGTAGAGGTAGCGCGCCTGCCCCGTGACGCGCGCGTCGAGATCGAGGTCATCGCGAAGCTTTGAAAAACAGCGACCCCGGCTGCATCTCCTCCATCCAACAATGGTTGAGCAGGTAGGGTAGGCGGCCGGAAGGGTGGAGTATGGCAGGGACTGAAGTGAAGGCGAACACCGCGGAAAAGATACAGCGAACCGAGCAGGAGTGGCGCGAGCTACTGACACCGGAACAGTTCTACGTCGCGAGGCAGAAGGGTACCGAGCCAGCCTTTAGCGGGGCGCTTTATCAGAATCATGAAAACGGCGTGTACCACTGCATCGGCTGCCAGGCGCCGCTTTTCCGGTCCGAGGAGAAGTTTGAGTCCGGCAGTGGGTGGCCTTCCTTCTGGACGCCGGTTTCCAGCGGGGCTGTCGCCTCGCATGAAGACGTCAGCTACGGCATGCGGCGAGTGGAGGTGACGTGTGCCCGGTGTGACGCTCACCTGGGACATGTTTTCCCCGACGGCCCACGACCCACCGGGCTGCGGTACTGCATCAACTCGGCCTCGCTGACCTTTGAAGGCAAGTAAACTCGAAACAAAGAAAAAGCCCTGCGACGGATCGCAGGGCTTTTTCCTGTAACTATCCTGTGCCGGGCTGTCGGCTTATGCTTTCTGTACCTTGCCGCTCTTGATGCAGGAAGTGCAGACACGCATCTTCCGTGAACCACCGACAACCTTGGCCCGCACCGGTCGCAGGTTCACATTCCAGCGCCGCCGCGTGACATTGTGAGCATGCGAAATGTTGTTACCGAACTGC
>CAXTEW010000112.1:0-9286 GCA_964243175.1 uncultured Acidobacteriaceae bacterium | reverse complement strand
CCATTGCCACAGCACAAAGCGGCATCCCGCACGATGTGCCGGCGAAAGCCACTGTCAGCGGCTACCCGGCTATCCGCAACAGCCGGTGGCTCCGCGCCACGGCTGTATTCAACCGGCTGCCGGAGCTTCTGCGTCGCCTGCAGAAGCTCGAAAGCCTTGTCACGCCCGCAACGGAACCTTCCGGTCGGCATCCAGAGTAAAGTTGGCTATCTACGAAACGAACCCCTCGGCATGAAGTGGCATATCGCCGCCTCAGGGATGACGAAAAGCGCATCTACCCTCTTCATGGCTGATCCGACTGACGAATCCCCGAAGGATGATCCGCAGAAAGCTTTGTCTGGTACCGCACAGGGTGAGACAGAGGATTCGATGCAGGACGAGTCGCTCAACCACTTACTCGACCTGCTGGCTTCAGCGGAAAGCGCACCGATCCGTGTGCTGCTGCTCGACGACCAGGTAGACAATCTGCTTCTCCGCGCGACCATCCTGCACAAGCATGGCTACCAGACAGAAACCGCATCGACAATCGAAGAAGCACTCCTGCTGCTGCACTCGATTGACATCGCGGTCCTCGACTACCACCTGGGTGCCGGACAGTTTGGCACGGAGATCGCACTGAAGCTGCGCGAAGTGCGTCCCGAGGTACCGATCATCATCCTTTCGGCGACCCTGGAGCGCCGCTTCGGTGGTCCCGAGGATATGCACCTGCTGAAAGGCTACAGCTCGGTCGAGGACCTGGTCGCCGCCCTGCGGACTTTCCGGGCCAAGCTACAAGGCAAGCCGGTGATGGTGGATGCGCGTGACTTTTTCTACTCGCGGATCAACATGGCGATGGGTGATGACGTGGTGCTCGAGGTGCTCGATGGACGAGGCAACTGGCAGTATGTGAATGAAACCTGCGCGCGCCTGCTGGAGCGTCCGCGTGACTGGTTCCGCGGCAAGAACATGTTCTTCGAAATGCCGGAGCTGGCTGTGGACTGGCGCGAGATCATCGCGACCGTGGCCACCACCCGCGAGACCTATATCGACCGGACGTTTCGCGGGCTGCTCAACCTGCCGCGCAAAGGCGAGGAGTGGGTCTGGAACGTGCTCGCCTTCCCGATGACCCTGCATAACAACGAAAGCGGTGTCGTGCTTACGGCGCGCATCCTGCAGCGCAGGCAGAATTAGGCTTGAAGCCCGCACCCACGTTGCCCAGCTCTGCCCTGCCGATACGGCAGCGTGCCTCGGGGCGCGTGCTGCTTCTCGATCCGGAGAAACGGCTGCTGCTGATTCGCTTCGCCATGGGCGACCCCGGCCTGCCTGCCAGCTTCTGAGCGGCGCCGGGTGGCGGGGTCGAAGCGGGTGAAACAGCAGAAGCCGCAGCACGGCGGGAGTTGCGGGAAGAGCTTGGGCTTGAGCTGGCACTCACCGGGCCGGTACACACGATGGACGCTCAGTGGACCGAAGCCGGGGAGCGGGTGCACAGCTTTGACAGCTTCTTTATGGCGCGATGCAATCGCTGCAGCCCTAAGCTTGGCGGAGTATCCGCAGCGGAACGCGCCGTGTTGCGGGAGTTACGTTGGTGGTCACTCGATGAGCTGAGACAGACAACAGAAATCTTCTTTCCGGCCGGACTGCCCCAGCTGCTCGAAGGCCTTCTCGAGCGCTAGTGCACGACGCTCTGAAATAGCGAGGAGTGCAGCAGCGTACCGAACTGACTATCCGACGCGATGAAGTTTACGTTCAGTGTTCCCGCGCTCGAGGAAATGTCAGTATTGTCGATCGCCTGCTTCTCGACCTGGGACCCGCTCATCTTCTCGTACATCGCGGCCGCGTTCATCATGCTCGACATGGTTGCTGCGCTGAAGGTGTCGGGCGTTACGACGGCCAGGTTGAACTTGACCCCATTGTCGAAGTTCATGCTGTAGCGGGAGCTCACCAGCTGCTTGCGTACCGTTTCGAAATCAGCCAGCTGCGAAGCTTGTCCCATGACGGAGCGCATCATCTGCTGTGTTCCCCTACCGTCGAGCAGGCTCCACAGCGGCTCCGTGTCGACCAGGCCCATCTGCTGCATCAGCGGCTGGTTGGCCAGCATGCTGGGCGCGAAACCGTCCCGCGCATTGAGCGCGTACTTGATTGCATCGGACGAGCCGAAGACCATTGTTGTCGGGTTCACGAAGCAGACCAGCATCCCGCTGCCCTGCATCGGGTACATCTTGTTGGTGCGCAGCAGCTGCACCTTCACCTTGCGCTTGCGAAAGCCCGCAACAATATCTGTGACAGAAAACTGGCCTTCGGCGACGCCGACGATTTTTGAGCTGTCGCTGTTTGGGTCCGTGTGGAAGCTTGCAAAGGCAAGTTCTTCAACGTCATGGTTGTCATCGATCCCGGAGGCCACCAGTGCCTTTTCGAGCTCCTTGAGCTCGGGCGGCATGACCCGCGCTTTCAAGTCCATGGCTGCCTGGGAGTTTTGCATCGCGCGGTAATCGACCACGATCAGCTGCTGTACGTCCTTGGGAATGGCGCCGCGCGCGTCGGTGCTGAGCTGTGCGGCAAAGGCAGGGCAGGCGATCAACAGCGAGGCAGCCACTGCCAGGCGCCGGCTGCGCATGGTGGCGCCGGACAAGCCTGGCGCGCGGAAAAGTTTTGAAAAAAGGGTGAACATGATCAGGCAAACCTCGGTGCAGGCGCAGCCCGCTGGGGGCGCCGCATTCTCGCTACCCATTTTAGACGTAGCGGGGCGGAGTTCGCTGCCTTCGGGCTACGGGACTACCTGCGCGAGGCAGCGTTCGGGGCGGCTTTCGGGGGCGGAAGCAGATCCTTCGGCTTCGCTCAGGATGACAGCCGTTTCAGGAGAGACTTCGGTCGCCGCGAGCGGAGCTGGGTCATCCTGAGCGAACCTGGGTTATCCGGAGGGAAGCTGGGGCGATCTCGAGCGCACCTGGGCCCAGCAAAGCTAGGGTCATCCTGAGCGGAGCTGGCCATCCGGAGCGGGCCTAGCGACCTACTGAACCCGGGGCCATCCCGAGCGGAGCTGGGTTTCCGGAGCGAACCTAGCGCACTGGGCCCAGCAAAGCTAGGGTCATCCTGAGCGAAACCGAAGGACCTGCGGTTGACTTGCACCCGGTTTGCTCCGCACCTTACAACGCCGCCGGCCATGGCAGCGGATGCGCCAGGCGATGTTCCAGCGTACGCACCACGCCGCTATCCTCGCCGTGGTCCCAGGGAGAGCTGTCCCCTGCTGCCTCCGGTATCAGGCCGACCATCTCGCAACGCGCAATCTGCACCTTCTGTTTCGCCGCGGCAGCCAGCGCCGCCGCATGCACAAAGCGAAGCGGGGTTTGAGCATAGTCCGGGATGCTGATCGCCACCTGGGCGACCCCTTCGACCAGGAGAGCGATCGCCCGCACCCCCGCCGGATCGCCTTCCGGCCCGCGCACTGCCTTCGCAACTGCCCGCGCCGCACCCAGGTCGCCGGTTTCCAGAAAAAGCTTGTACTCAACCAGCACCTGCCTGGCACCGACCGCGGCAGCGCCAGCAGTTGGGTGCAGCCCGGGCCCACCCACGTCGGGCCGCCGTCCGGCGTCCCGCAGCACTGCTTCGCGCAGCCCTTCAAACTGGCCGTGGCGGAAATCAGCCAACTGGACCCGGTCAGGCCGCGAGGCAGCCGCGGCATACAGGTACGAGGGCAGCCGGTGCCGCTCCCACAGCAGGTGCGCTGCTTCCCGTGCCAGCACCGCACACTGGACCAGCGTGATGTTCCGGAGGGGGACGAACGGGATTACGTCGGCGGCGCCCATGCGCGGATACAAGTGCGCCTTGCCCGGCGGCGACGAGGTTCCGGCAGCTGACAGGCTCCGGGTGAGGTCGATCCGCTCGGCCGCCACTCCCGCGGAGCGCACCACGGCTTCGCACACCGCCGACGGCGGACCGGCAATCGTAATGACAGAGCGGTTCTGGCTGCTGTCCAGCGTGTAGTCGAGCAGCGTGACGCCGGGCAGGTGCATCGACGCGAGAATGGCATGCACGACGGCAGAATCCCGGCCTTCGGCATAGTTCGGCACACACTCGACCAGGGCGTCGCCTCGGCTTTCAAGCATGCGTCGCTCCTTCTCTGCAGCACGCGACCGCGCAAGGGCCCGATCGGTAGCGCTGCGGTCCGGTCAGCCAGCATTCCGCGGGGGCCGTATTGACCCGGGGCAACCGGGAAGCCGCGCTACGAACAGCATCCGGCCCTGCCGACCCCCGCCGCAAGGCCGTGGCTCAGCCTAAGCCTAGCGCCACCACGAATAGCCGATCTGGAACTGAACGCTGGCATTGACGCCCGGGTTGCGATCGCCCAGGCTTGCACTGGAGATATGCACCGCGCTTGCCTGCAGATCGATCGCCTGTCGATTCCTAACGAAGCAGTGCACGCCGATGCCGAACTGCGGGGTGAAGTTCCACACGCTGGTACCGCCTGGCTGCCCTGCCGGCACGGTGATGTCCGGCGGATACTTGTGGTTGGTCCACACCAGGCCGCCCGCACCCTGCAGGTAAGGCGCAAGCCGCCGGGTGGGCGTGAGGTCCCAGCGCAACAGGATGGGCGTAATACTGAGCCCCGTGAACGTGCCGCCGTTGTAGGGCAGCAGGGTCTGGCCGGTCTGCCCGTTGTAGCTGTAGCTGGTCTCGCGCAGGCCGGGCGCCGGCGTAAACGACTGCCAGTACGGCATGAAGTCGGCTGCATACTCAAACTGCCCGCGCAAGAAGCCCGGCAGGTGCGGATCGGTCAGCACCTTGCCGACGCGCACCCCGGCATTGGTGAACGAGAAGCTGGAACGATCGCCGATCCCTAAACCGCCACCGAAGAAGACGCCGTACTCCCATGGATCGGTCGCCAGCGCGGCCGAGGCTGGAGCCTGGTTGCCGCTGGCGGAAGCACCGGCAAGCGGTGTTGTTGCCTGTGCCCTCACACTCTGCGCCAGGGGGATCGATGCTGCAAGCAGCAGGGTAAGTGCGAAGCGGTGTGTGTTCATGATCTCCTGGTGGTTTGGCCGGGCGTAGCTTCGAGGCGTGACTTACAGCGCAGAGTCTCGAGAGCACGGTCCCTGGGACCGGGTGCCTGCTCCGGCCACCCGGCGTCGGGTCCGGCCGATCGTGTTGAGCTGAGGTCGGCGCTGAGACAGCGCAGCGTTCACGCCGCCAGCCTAGCGCGCGGCCTCTTCCATCTCCTCGTCCATGTCGAAGTTCGAATACACATTCTGAACGTCGTCATGGTCCTCAAGCGCCTCCAGCAGGCGCAACATCTGGGCTGCTGGTGCCCCTTCGAGCTTGTTATAGGTCGAGGCGATCATCGTGACCTCGGACGCTATGGTCTCGATCTTTGCATCGCGTACCGACTGCGCCACCGTCTCGTACACGGAGGGGTCGGTCGTGATTTCCCACGTATCGCCCTCGTCCGCCATGTCATCGGCGCCCGCGTCGAGCGCCAGCGCCATCAGCTTTTCCTCGTCGGCAGCCGCCTTGTCGACGACAATCAGGCCCTTCTTCGCGAACATGAAGCGGACCGAATTGGGCTCGCCCAGGTTGCCGCCATTCTTCGCCAGCGTGTGCCGGATCTCGCTCACCGCGCGATTGCGATTGTCGGTGGTGCAATCGACAATCAGCGCCACACCGCCCGGCCCGTACCCCTCAAACGAAATCTCTTCGTAGGTCAAGCCAGGAATCTCGCCGGTACCGCGCTGGATCGCCCGCTTGATGTTGTCCGCGGGCATGTTTTCCGCCTTGGCCGCGAGGATCGCCGAGCGCAGCCGGGGATTGCCGTCCGGATCGCCCCCGCCCTGCCGCGCAGCCATCGTGACTTCCTTGATTAACCGTGTGAATGCCTTGCCGCGTTTGGCGTCAAGCGCACCCTTCTTGTGCTTGATCGTCGCCCATTTCGAATGGCCGGACATACTCGAACCCTCTTCTTCTTAAAGTGCCACCGCAACCTCGAAGTATAGGCCACTTCTCGGCCACTTCGTGGCGTGTGTGCGTGGTGCTTGCACTGCAGCAGCCTGGCAGCGCTCCCGCTGGTCGCGAGCCTGCGATCCGAACAAAGTGAGGGCCACAAACTCTCGTCACACTGCAAGCACCACGAAGACCCGCCACGAAGTGGCCGCCAGGCGCGCAGCCGGTTTTACACCGGCGAAGGATTGCGATCGCGGAAGCCATCCTGGTGCCAGTACGGGTAGGTCTTCGGCAGCTCGCTGGCTGTGTCCAGCCGCTTGATCTGCTCCGCGCTCAGCGACCAGCCGACGGCCGCCAGGTTGGCGCGCAGCTGCTCCTCGTTGCGCGCGCCGATGATCACGCTGGCCACGGTCGGCCGGGTGGTAAGCCAGTTCAGCGCGACCTGCGGCACCGTTTTGCCGGTCTCCTCCGCCACCGCGTCCAGCGCGTCGACCACCTTGTACAGGTACTCTTCCTCAACGACCGGGCCGCCGGTATCGCCGCCCTGCCCCAGCCGCGAGTCCTGCGGCAGCGGGTGGCCGCGGCGAATCTTGCCGGTCAGCCGTCCCCAGCCCAGCGGGCTCCACACCAGCGAGCCAACCTTCTGGTCGAGCCCCAGCGGCATCAGTTCCCACTCATAATCCCGGCCTACCAGTGAGTAGTAGACCTGGTGCGCGACATAGCGCTGCCAGGAGTGCTTCTCGCTTAGCGCCAGCGACTTCATTAGGTGCCAGCCAGAGAAGTTGGACGCGGCGATGTAACGGATTTTCCCCTGCTTGACGAGCGTGTCCAGGGTCTCGAGCGTTTCCTCGACCGGCGTCGTCGCGTCGAAACCATGCATGTGGTAGATGTCGATATAGTCGGTGCGCAGGCGCTTCAGGCTGGCATGGCATTGCTCGATCAGGTGGTGCCGCGAAGAGCCCCCATCGTTCGGACCATCGCCCATGGGAAACGTGGCCTTGGTCGAAAGCAGCATCTGGTGGCGACGCCCTTCGATGGCCTGGCCAAGGATCTCTTCCGCCGTGCCATGCGAGTAGATATTTGCCGTGTCGAAGAGGTTCGCGCCTGCTTCCAGGCATACATCGATCAGCGCCTTTGCTTCGTCGACCTGCGTCGCGCCCCACTTTTTGAAGAATTCATTGCTGCCGCCAAAGGTCGCCACACCAAGCGAAAGCACCGGGACCTTGAGTCCGGAGTAGCCAAGCTGTCTGTATTCCATAACAGAGCAGATGCCGGGACGATGTCAGGCGTTACAACGATCGATCTCGGTGCGCTGTTGGGGGCGGTCGGAGCAGCACCCTCGCGGGCCCGCAAATGTGCATCCATACAGAGCGAAAGTGTCTGCATAGGACGTGAGACACGTTCAGCAAGGGGTCTGCCGTCTGGTGGTCTCATGTTCCCATCGCACCCCCGCGCGGCTTAGGGTAGGGCACGGTTCTGCCCCAGCCAAAGCTGCTAGGCTATGCCCATGAAGTTTGGCGTTCTTGTCTTTCCCGGCTCTAACTGCGATCACGATACGGCGCACGTTCTTTCCTCCGTTGCCGGCCAGCAGGTGGTCATGCTGTGGCATGACTCCCCTTCTCTTGAGGATGCGGATGCGATCCTGGTCCCGGGTGGCTTTGCCTACGGCGACTATCTGCGCACCGGGGCAATCGCCCGTTTCTCGCCCGTCATGCAGTCGGTCAAGCAATTTGCGGCGCAGGGCGGCCCGGTACTGGGTATCTGCAACGGTTTCCAGATCCTGTGTGAGAGCGGCCTGCTTCCTGGAGCGCTGTTGCGCAATGCTGGTCTGAAATATGTTTGCCGCCAGGTTCATCTTCGCGTCGAAACAGCCGATAGTCTTTTTACCGGCGAACTGCAAGCCGGGCAGGTACTGAAGGTACCTGTCGGACACATGGAAGGTAACTATTTCTGTGACGCAGACACGGTTAGAATGCTGGAACGAGACGACCGGATCGCCTTCCGCTACTGCAACGCAGCAGGCGCAATCAGTGCGGAAAGCAATCCGAACGGCTCGCTGGGCAACATCGCAGGCATCCTGAGTGAAGGCCGCACCGTGCTGGGCATGATGCCTCACCCGGATCGATCGAGTGAGGCAGTACTTGGCTCCGCGGATGGCTTCGGTATCTTCTGGTCGCTGATCAAGGCGCTGGAGGAGAAACAATTGGCAAGCGCGTAGGGAGGATCCATGATCGACATCCACCACCATCTACTGCCGGGTCTGGACGACGGGCCGCCTAACCTCGATATATCCGTCAAGATGGTGGAGATGGCGGCCCGCGACGGCATCACCCACATCGTATGCACGCCTCATGCGAATGATCGCTTCGCCTACAATCGCGCCAGGAACGAAGCGCTGGTGGAGGAGTTACGCGGCCGCGTCAGCGGCAAGGTGACCCTCGGTCTCGGCTGCGACTTCCACATGTCTTATGACAATATTCAGGACGCGCTCGACCACCCGGATCGCTACTCGATCAACGGCCGCAAGTATGTGCTGGTCGAGTTCGGGGATACGAGCATTCCAGAAAGCACGACCGACAGCCTCTACGAGCTGAATGTATCCAAGCAACGGCCGATCATCACGCACCCGGAACGCAACCCCGTGCTGCAGCGGCACCCGGAGCGCCTGGCCTCCTGGATCCGCGACGGCGCGCTGGTGCAGGTCACCGCGTCCAGCTTTACCGGCCGGTTCGGGCGTACAGCGCAGGCCACAGCGGAGCGATTCGTCAAGCGGAACTGGGTCCACTTTCTCGCCACTGACGCCCACAATCTTGAGTCGCGCGCGCCGGTGATGACGCCTGGGTACGAGTACCTGAAGAAGCACCACGGCGTCGAGACAGCAGAGCGGCTGTGCAACAGCAATCCACGAGCAGTTTTCGAGGGCCAGGACCTGCCCGAGCAGCCGGAAGAAACCGACCTCTACACCCACTACGAAGAGGAACAGATGATCCCGTATGGTCGCCGCAAGGTAGGCTTCATTCGCCGTATCTTCAATCTCGGCTAGCAGGCAATGGCGGGCGCGGCTCCTGTCAGAGTCCTAGTCCGCCATCGATCGCGATGATTTGCCCGGTCAGGAACATGGTGGCCGAGGCCAGGTACGCGACCACCTCGGCTACGTCCTCGACGCGCCCGTTACGACCCATCGGCGTCCGGTGTACAAAGTGCGCATACGCCTCGCCTGCTTCCTTCCCGGTGACGATCATGCCCGGCGCCACGCAGTTCACCGCGACCAGCGGAGCCCAGGCCTTGGCCATCGTTTGCGTCAGCATGTGCAGCGCAGCCTTGGAGGCGCAGTAGTGGGCGTGTGTGGCCCACGGACGTACGCCGCCGAGGGAAC